>NZ_JBQFQX010000024.1:0-52840 GCF_056537105.1 Ruegeria sp. CH11 | reverse complement strand
CTGGAAGACTGGTCCAAAACCAAACGCGCACCCAAACACGCCGATTGGCTGCACGCAAAAGAACTCAAAAAATAAATCCCCGCTCCGGCAATACCCAGCCGGAGCAACCCAAATCCTAACCCAAATTATACGCGGCGGGGGCACCGAGGTCTCCCTCGCGGACTGGGCCTTGGAGTAACATAAAATCAAACAGGTGGCGCGACATTTGGGTCGCGCCATGTGCTGTTTCAGAACCCTATGAACACACCAATTTACCAACCATGTGCTAAAGTGTTCCAAGGCAAGAAACCGTACCCAAACCCGACCTGGTAACCCAATTCGCCAACATGCGGCGCATGAGGACAAATGCAGCAGTTTCTCAAGACCATCGGAATGCAACTCTCACCGATACGTCCATGGTTCGGATCAGTAACCAAAAGCACGGTGCGCGACGATGCGATGGCGGGGCTGACCAACGCCGCGATCGTGCTGCCACAGGGCGTTGCCTTTGCCATCATTGCTGGCTTGCCACCCGAATACGGATTGTTCACCGCAATGGTCGTGACGGTTGTTGCCGGGTTCTGGGGTTCGTCGATGATCATGGTGTCCGGCCCCACAACGGCGATTTCGGCTGTTCTGTTCGCAACTGTGTCCGAATTCGCTTCGCCGGGGACGGCGTTGTTTACCAGTTTGGCGGTCACACTCACATTCATGGTCGGGGTTCTGCAATTTGCAGCTGGCGCTTTGCGACTGGGTGGGCTGATTTCGTTCATCTCGCATTCGGTTCTGACCGGGTTCACCGCTGCTGCAGCATTGCTGATCTGTGCATCGCAACTGGGGGGCGCATTGGGGGTGGAAACCGAGCGCGGTGGCGGTGTCCTGGAACGCGTGCATCGCGTATGGGAGGTGCTGGACACGACCAACGGAACGGCAGTTCTGATTGCGGTCGTGACATTGGTCACCTTGCTCGTCACGGTGTGCGTCAACAAACGCCTGCCAGCCTATATCATCGCGCTGATCGCCGGCGCATTGGCCGGTTTGATCCTGAACGCACCGGAACAGGGCGTCGCCATGTTCAAACCGCTGACTTCGGTTTTGCCAACATTCGAAGCTCCGCAACTGGATTTTTCTGCTCTGCGAGACTTGCTGCCAGGGGCGGCTGCGGTGGCTTTTGTCGGACTGCTCGAGGCGATTTCCATCGGCAAAGGCTTCGCCATGCGCCGGGATGAGGAATACAATTCGAACCAGGAAATCATTGGCCAAGGGCTGGGTAATTTTATCGGCAGCTTCTTTTATTCCTATGCGGGTTCCGGGTCGTTTACGCGATCAGGGTTGAACGCCGACAGCGGGGCGAAAACGCCAATGTCGAGTCTGTTTGCAGCGGGTTTTCTGTTGATACTGCTGTTTATTGTGGCGCTGTTCGTGCATCTGGTTCCAGTGCCTGCGATGGCGGCGCTGATCATCTATGTCGCCTGGCGGCTTATCGACTTTTCCGAAATCCGCCATATCATCCGGGACAGCCGAAGCGAGACCCTGATCCTGGTCGCAACCTTTGCCACCGGCGTCCTGACCGAACTGGATTTTGCCATCCTTGTCGGCGTTCTGGTTTCACTTTCAGTTTTCCTGCACAAAAGCGCCAATCCTATCGTCTCGGTTGGCGCGCCGACGATGGTTGGGGGGCGGCGGGTGTTCAAGAACGCGATTGCCTATGACCTTGAACAATGTCCGCAGATTGCGTTCATTCGGCTTGACGGACCATTGTTCTTTGCCTCGGTCGAACATGTTTCGGCAGAAATCCAAAATCTCGAACAGTTGAATGGGCGCCATCGCACCAGGCTGATCAACCTGCGCGGCGTTGGTAAGATCGACTTGTCCGGCGCAGACTTTCTGATGAAGGAAATCCGAAAGTCGCGAGCGCAGGGGCAAGACACCTATTTGTTGGTGGCAAATCCAAAAATCATACGCCTGCTTGATCGGTATCACGTGCTTGAGGAATTGGGTGGCGACAATTCCCACCCCCACAAAGCCGAGGCGTTGGGCGCTGCCGTTGCTCAGGCCGATGATGATGTCTGTGCAGCATGCCAACTGCGGTTGTTCAACGAATGTGCGCTAAAGCCGGGGCAGGGCGGAAAAACAGACTGACACGCATGAAAACAGATCGAGATGCGAGGTGAAAATGAACTATTTATTGGCCATTTTGTTGCCACCGTTATCAATTTTGATCGCAGGTCGGCCCGTTGTGGCGGTCCTGACGTTCCTAATCTGGGTTCCGGCATTGGTTTTTTCGGGCGGTTTAACCCACCCGATGTTCATTTTGCTGGCGTGGTTTGTGATTTTCTCTGCGCGTGAAGACCGACGAGAGCGTCGCTATCGCAAGGATTGAAACGACAGTGCGCGAGAGGCGGAGATCCGAGACAGCCTGTCGTGGCAATCCATTCATTCGTCAGTTTCAAAAAAGTACTTCTCCCAGGAATTCCCTGGGAGAAGGAGGAGCGATGTAAACAAAATCATGTACATGAACACAACTTGAAAGAGAACAAATACTCTGATTTGTTTTCGCCCATGAATTTCGATCGGATTACTCGACAGGGCGAATGCTGTCGGCAACGCCTCGGTAATCAAAGAAATCCAGATGGCGGACGATCTGCCCGTCTTTGACATGTAGAACGGTCACACCATGACCGTTGAGTTCAATCTTGTCGCCCTCCAGACCGAAAAGGGCGGCAGCGCCTGTTCCGTGCACCCGAACGTGCAGAGTGACGTAATCGGCTGACTCGTAACTATCCGTAATTTCGTAGTTTTTGTGCAATTGAGCGGCGCTACCTTCCCAAAACTCCAGATAGTCGTCTTTGCCAGACAGGTATTGAGGCACGCCAAAGCCTTCCGGAGCGGTTGGATCTTCGAACACAATGTCAGGTGAAAGCATCTTGCGCACCGTATCAAAGTCGCTTTGATAAAGAGCATTGAAATAGGTTTCACCGAGCTCCTTTGGATCGGTCATGTTTGTCTCCTCGGCGAACGCCGCAGTCGTGGATAGCGAGAGTATGAGTAAGAGTCTCTTGAGCATGATATGATCTCCTCAAGATTGTATTGACAATTGATTGGCTCCGGTGTGCTGAAACTGTTTTTTCCGGCGCGCAATACGCGCAGGCCTAGCTTTTACCCCGGTCACCGTCAAGACAAACAAAGGCAGATCTGCGGATTGCCGCAGGGTGAATTCCCGCCGCCATAGGGCATCGTGATCAACGTGATGTTGGTTTGTTTTTGGTGATCGCTGCCGGTTTTGCGCGCGTCAGATCAAAGACTGCAATTTTCTGCGACATCCGGGAATCGAATCGTTAAGATTGAAACAAGAATCAGGGGATGCCGTTGAAGAGAGAACGAATTGAATCTGTAAGCCGTGCGCTGACCGTCATTCAGGTCCTGGCAGAAGAGGGGCGATCAAGCCTCAAGGACCTGAATGCCGGGACCGGTCTGTCCAACGCTGCGCTGATCCGTATCCTCAATACGCTCGAGGAACACGGGTGGGTTCGCCGTCTGTTGGCCGAGAGTAAATTCGAACTGACTTTTTGCTTTTCCAGCGTTGTGGGGGCAAAACCGCATGGGCACCCGCTGGCCGAGTTGGTGGCACCCTATTTGAAAGAGCTCGCAGAGCAGGTGCCGTGGCCCTCGGATATCGCGACCTGTACGAAGTTCGGTAAGATCAAAATCCTTGAATCGACCCGAACCCGGGTTCTGATGCCAATGAATGAACTCTACGGGCTTCAACCGTCGATGGCGCGATCGGCGATGGGGCTTGCCTATCTTGCCAGTTGTTCAGGGGACGAATGCGCAGCGCATGTCGAGAAAATCCTCAAGAACAATGACAAGCGTGATCGGTACTGGATCGAATCCGGACGCCTTGAAACCGAACTGCAGAAGACACGGGAACGAGGTTACGCCATGCGCGACTCGGATTACTGGGTCGGTTCGGATGGGCATGGCCCTGAAGCCATGGCAATCGGGATACCTATCGTCGATGGCGACAGGGTGTTTGCCAGCATGAACTTGGTCTGGTTGGCCAAAGTCTCGTCCGTTGAAGAGATCGCGGAAAAATATCTTCCAATGTTGAACGAAACAGCTCGCCAAATCGGTGCCGACATTGCCGCAGACAAACCGCTTGCCGACACATTCGATTTTTCGCGGCGATTGTCTGATGACAGCTTGATCTGACCCAATGAATTCATCGCAAAAGCACAGTCCAGTTCGGAGGGCGAACCACGTAGTTTATGAACAACGCAAGCAATGCAACACTGAAACAAGACGTTTTCTCACCGCTTTCTGCTTGCGGCGGGCTGGGGGAAACAAATGACGAGCGAACTGCCAATGTGCCGGATCAGAGAGTCTGAACTACCGGAGGTGACCATCGTGGCGAGCCACCGGACCGGCAATCGCGGAGGAACGATATGACGACGTTGAATGAAACCCATGACCCCAAGCGCCAGAGCTGGGTCGAAAGCGCCAATGATGCGAGCACGGATTTTCCCATCCAGAACCTGCCTTACGGTGTTTTTTCTGTTGGCGACGGTCCAAAACGGGTCGGGGTGGCTATCGGAGACCAGATCCTTGACCTGACCGCGCTGGAAGCGGCGGGACGGCTGACCCCGGGCGGGTCGGACAAGGTATTTGCCGATGGGGTTGTGAACCCTCTGATGGCGCTGCCGCAATCGGTTTGGTCGCAGACGCGGGCGGCAATTGGCGACTTGCTGGATGCCGAGGGCGGTGACCGGTCGTTGCCGCTGGTGGCACAGGCAGAGGCCGACATGCACCTGCCGGTCTTTGTGCGGTCCTACACCGACTTTTACGCCTCGAAAGAGCACGCAACCAATGTCGGAACCATGTTCCGTGACCCGAACAACGCACTGATGCCGAACTGGCTGCACATCCCGATCGGCTATAATGGCCGGGCCTCGACCGTCGTCGCTTCGGGTACCCCGATCCACCGACCCAACGGTCAGCTCAAGGGCCCGCAAGACGAGGTTCCACGCTTTGGCGCGTGCGAGAAGCTGGATATCGAGCTTGAGCTGGGTGCCATCGTGGGCACACCGAACCCGATGGGAACGCCCGTCAGCGCCGCCGAAGCCTACGACAATATCTTTGGCTACGTATTGATGAACGACTGGTCGGCCCGCGACATTCAGGTCTGGGAATACCAACCGCTGGGTCCGTTCCAGTCCAAGGCTTTCGGCACCTCGATCAGCCCCTGGCTGGTGACCCGCGAGGCGCTTGAACCGTTCCGGGTTTCCGCCCCCGAGCGGGTTCAGCCTCTGTTGCCTTATCTGGAAGAGAAGACGCCCAACAACTTCGATATCGAGATGGTCGTCGAACTGACGCCAGATGGGGGCAAGCCAGCGGTGATTAGCAAAACGAATTACAAGTACATGTATTATTCGTCAGCACTGCAGCTGGTGCATCACGCCTCGTCGGGATGCGCGATGTGCACCGGGGATTTGCTGGGATCGGGGACGATTTCGGGCCCGACGCAGGACAGCTTCGGCTCGATGCTTGAATTGACCTGGAATGGCCGCGACGCGCTGCCCGTCGATGGCGGCACCCGCACCTTCCTCGAGGATGGCGACAGCATCAACATCACCGGCTGGTGCGAAGGCGACTATCGGATCGGCTTTGGCAATTGCGAAGGCAAAATCCTGCCGGCGCCGGATTTCGGGGGCTGAAACGCGCCATTGCGGAGCGGCCAATCCACGGGGCCCGGCGTTTCGACCCGGGTCCTAATTCGAAGGAGAAGCGGCCGATTGCAATATCGGAGAGGACCTTAAGGAGCTTGCGACATGACGGCACCGCAGAAGGCGAAAACTTCAACAAAAACAACTTCATCCTCGGTCATAGGAGCGGCGCAATGACCATTATCTGTCAATGTGCCGTAATCCGTGAAGAGGAGATGGAGAAAGCCATCCGCACGCTTCTGGAAAAGAACCCCAAGGCACAGATCACGCAAAGCCGCCTGTTCAAGGAGATGGGCGTAAAGCCCGACTGCACGGATTGTGCGCCGCTTCTGAACCACAAAATCACCCATATCACGGCAGAGATCACGCTCAGCGGCATGCTGCGCGGCGATGAAATACCCAGGAGATTGAAGAAATGAAGGGCAATGAAAAGGTCATCGGTTATCTGAATCAGGCGCTCAAGCACGAGCTTACAGCGGTCAGCCAGTTCTGGCTGCACTACCGGTTGCTGGACGACTGGGGTTTCCAGAAAATGGGTGACAAGTGGAAGAAAGAGTCCATCGAAGAGATGGTCCATGCGGACGATCTGATTGAGCGGATCATATTCCTGGAAGGTCACCCCAACCTGCAGCACCTCAATCCGCTGCGCATCGGGGAAACTGTGCGTGAGGTTCTCGAGGCTGATCTCAAGATCGAATACGAGGCACGCGCGCTGTACAAAGAGGCCCGTGAGGTCTGCCGCGAAGAAGGCGATTTTGTCACCATGTCCCTGTTTGAAAAGCTGATGAGTGACGAAGAGGGGCACATCGACTTCATCGAAACACAGATGGATCTTTATGATCGTATTGGTGAGCAGAATTACGGCGCGCTGAACGCGCAGCCTGTCGATCAACTCGACTGAGAAGGGCCCTCCGGTGAGTGACGTAATATTATATGACTATTGGCGGTCATCGGCGAGCTATCGGGTTCGCATCGCCTTGAATCTTTTGGGCGTTTCCTACGAGGCGCAGCAGGTAAACCTTCTTGCTGGTGCACATCGCTCGGCGGCGTATCTGGCGCTCAATCCACAGGGGATTCTGCCGTCGTTGCAAATCGATGGCCAGGTGCTGACGCAGTCTTTGGCGATCATCGAGTATCTGCATGCTACGGTGCCGGGCTCGACCCTGCTGCCTGAGGACCCGTTGGAGCAGGCGCGGGTGCGGCAGTTGGCCTATGCCGTCGCGATGGAGATCCACCCGGTCTGCAACCTCCATGTTGCCAAACATGTGGTTGAGCTGACCCAGGGTGGTGACGCGGCGCGTGTGGAATGGATGCGCCATTTCATTCGCAAGGGTCTGGTGCCCCTGGATGCCTTGCTGGCGCAGAACCCGTCATCGTCCTTTTGTTATGGCAACGTGCCGACCATGGCCGATTGTTGCCTGATCCCGCAGCTTTATAACGCCGATCGCTGGGGCGTGGACTATTCCGACCTCGCCCATGTCAGCCGCGTCGCCGCGCTGGCCGAAGACATGCCGGCCTTCATCGCCGCACATCCCGATCAGATCGGACCGCCAGAGGACTAGAGGGGCCACAGGCACAACGACAACTATTCGCGTGATTAGCCCTTGGGAGAATGGCTAGGTCGAGAGTTTCAACGCTCGGTTCAGAGGCGAGCTTCTAAATCGGGAAATCTTCTACTCATTGAAAGAAGCACAAATCATCATTGAAAACTGGAGGAAGCACTACAACACCAAGAGACCACACAGCGCATTGGGTTACAATCTGCCCGTACCAGAGAACATTGTCCCGAGGGACCAGAGGCCAGTCATGCACTAACAACCAAACTGGACCAGTCAAATCGTGCCAACCAGTCTTTTTGAAAGCTTGCCCCGCAACCTGAGCGCCGTTCCGCCTGTCAACAGGATCGGCTAGTCTTCCGTGCTGCCCGCGAGTTCTGAGTAATATGCCGCCAGCACTTCAAAAGCTGGTTTCATGGTCGTTTTGTCGGCGGCGATCAGGCCTTTCCTATTGAATCCGCGCTGGTAGATGCCCTGACGCCGTTCGGTTCGGAAATCGTAAAGAATCCAAGGGGTCATGCCCTTTACATAGTCCAGTCCACGCAAGATCTCGATCTGTCGGCGATAGACTTCGGCCTGATAAGCGACGCTGAAAAGCCCCGTATTGGGTCCCGCGGTGTGATCGCCGTCGGCACCGGTTTCCGAGACGACCACGGGGCGGTCGGGATTGGAGTTCTTGCCGATTGTCTGCAGATCGCGAAAGTCCTGTTCGTACCAGCCGTAATACTCGTTGATCCCGATCACATCGATATGGGCCGCAAGCCGGTCTTCGATGGCCAGAGAGTGGTGGTTAATCAGACACGCGGCGGCGGTCAGGCGGCTTGGGTCTTCGGTTTTGGCGAGGTCGGCCAGACCTTTCATAAAGTCGAGCCGGGCGTCTGTATCCGGGTTTTCGTTGCCGACCGACCAGATAACGACGCTGGCCCTGTTCCTGTCGCGCTGGATAAGCTCCCGCAGTTGGTTTTCCGCATCACGCCGGGTCGCTGGGTTGGCAAAGTCTATGGCCCAGTAGACCGGTATCTCTTCCCAAAGCATAAGCCCGACCTCGTCCGCGATCCGGGCGGCGAGTTCGTGATGGGGATAGTGCGCCAGCCGCAGAAAGTTGCAGCCCAGTTCGCGTGCATGGCTAAATCGGCGACGGATGTCCGCTTCGTTGGTGACTTTGCCCGCGCGCTCGTCATCCTCGTGAACAGAGATACCACGCAGAAAGACGGGCTGACCGTTGAGAAAGATCTCTGCGCCGCGCCGTTCAATCCGGCGAAAGCCTACACGATCGCTGACGCGGTCTTCTCCGGCGGTCAGCGTGATGTCGTAAAGAACCGGCGTCTCGGGCGACCAGAGATCTGGTTGCGCTGGGATCGTTGCCTGGGCGGCACCGTCTGACACTTGCAGCGTTGCGTCGACCCCGAGGGCCGGGACCTTAAACGTGGCTTCTGTCGCAGGTCCATCAATTCTGGCGCTGACACAGATATTACTGCCTGAAAGACGGACAAATAGGTCCCGTATGACCGTTTGCGATGTCTCGAACAGCTCAACGTCACGATAGACCCCGCCATAGTTGAACCAGTCGGTATTCTTCATCGGCACACGGTCTGAGGTCCGAGTGTTGTTCACGCAAAGCATGACCCAGTTTGTGCCCGCCTCTAACGCAGCGGTCAGTTCGACGCAAAAAGGGGTCGAGCCGCCAGCGTGGTTGCCCAGAAACTTGCCGTTTAGAAAAACCTTGCAATCGTACTGAGCCGCGCCGATGCGCAAGAATAGCCGTCGACCGGGGGGCAGATGATAGTCAAAGGCGCGCGTGTACCAGGCCGAGCCTTCAAAAAAATACCAGCGGTCGCGCAGCATTTGCCAGCACGACGGCACAGGGACCGTTTCACCGTCGTAAGGGTCATAGTCCCAGGGTTCGGTGCGTTCTCCGGCGGACAACGGTGACAGGGCGAACCATTTCTGGCGCAACCCGGTATCGAGCAGATCGACACAAAAGTACCAGTCCCCATTCAGCGACTGCCCCTCACGCCCGCCGGTAAAGATCATGGTCTGGGCATTGAGGTTTTGGGGATCGAACGCCTTGCCGTAGCCTTCGTAGTGAAGCGACGCCAGCGCGTTTTCAGCAAGCTCTGACCTTTCAAGCATCGTGGGCCTCGATATATTTCCTCAGGCCGTCGGCAAGAGCCGCACCTTCCTTACCGTCGAGCACCTCATGTGCTGCAAGAACTGCAGTGATGAGATCGGGCGTCAGGTTGTTAAGCGGGGCCTTTGCGTCGCTAAGGGTCTTAAGCGCGGCTTCGGGCGGCATCGGTGCAAGCTTGGCGAGCCAGTCTGCCAAGGGATCGTGCAATGCGCGCTCGGCGCGGGTTTCGCGGCGGATGCGTTCCAGCCAGGCGGCAATCGCCATTACCAGCCCTGGAGCATTCCGTCCTGACCGGCGCGCGTCAAGAAGCGGTGCCACCAGTCGCTGTGGGATTTTCTGCGACGTGTCGCTGGCAATCTGAGACAGCGCATGATTGAGAGCCGGATTGTCGAACCGTTCGAGCAGAGCCTGCCAGTACGCCGCGAGAACAGCCGCCCCGAGAGACAGATGCGGGATCACCTCGTAGCGCGCGGTTCCATCGATCAAGCGCCGCAAAACCGGGTTAGCCACAGCATCGGCCACGTAACGATGACCCAGCATCGGTCCAAGCATCGCCAAGGTCGTGTGGGCGCCGTTGAGCAACCTGAGTTTCGCCTCTTCATATGGGGCAACATCGGCGACCCAATCGACCCCCGGTAGTGGCGGGCGTTCATCGGCGAAATTGTCCTCGATCACCCATTGAGAGAAGGGTTCGGTCACGACGGGCCATGCATCCTCCAGGCCGGTCAGGGCCGAAACTTCGACGCGGTCCTGTGCGGTCGTGGCGGGCGTGATCCGGTCCACCATGCAGCTTGGAAAGCGGACCGACTGGTCGAGGTATTGCCCGACCGCCCGACCTTTGGTCGCGGATCGCACAAGCATTTCGGTGACGCGACCATTATCGCTGAGATTGTCGCATGACAGGATCGTCAGCGGCCCTGCGCCCATCTCTGCCCGCCGCGCCAGCCCGGCAGAAATCGTGGCTGCAAGCGCGGGCGTATAGCCCTTTTCAGTCACGGTCAGCGTCAGCAAGCGGATACTCGGGTCGGCCAAGGCCGCAACCGCCGCGTCCGGGCCGACCTCGATCGACATTACCGCGCCGATCACCCGCGCTGAAATCCCCGCAGCGCCGCGTTCGGCCAATGTGTAGAGGAAATCTTGCGGGCCCAATCGATCAAGCGTGTCGGGGCTGCGCATGGATATCGCGCGAATGCCCCAGCTTGGATCCTTTGCCAAAGCCGTATCCACATAGGCGGCCTGATGCGCCCGGTGAAACGCGCCGATCCCAATATGCACGATCCCGGCTCTGATCCCTGCGCGGTCATAGCCCGGCGGGAGCCCGGGCCCAGCGTATCCAGAAAGTGCCGCGTCGGTCAGTCTCATGGCCGCAACGATGCTGCAATTGGCAACATCCTATCAACCGGAAGCGTTACCTGTTCCCCGGACCGATCCGATTGATAGATCGCTGCCACCAATTCGATCGAGGCAAGCCCCTCTGCAAGCGTCACTTCGCGCCCCTCACGCCCCTCCAACGTGTCTGCGATGGCCTCAAAAAGTCCCGCAAACCCTTCAGGGGCAGTCGGCGCATTGTTGACCACCTCGTCCACCCTTGATTGCACCGACGTGTCACGCGCGATGAACTGCCATTGATCCTGACCCGGCGTGTACGGCGCACAGCCGCTTTCCGCGGTAAGGTGGTCAAAGACAAGCCGCAGTCGCGTTGTGTCAGTAGCGGCGCCCAGCGTAATCGACGACGTGGCCACCGCGCCGTTCACCATTCGCAGCGAGATGGCGGCGCAATCTTCGGTTTCGATGGGATTGGCGCGGGTGGTCAGCATTGCGGAAACATCGGCCACCGGTCCGAAATGTTGGGTCAAAAGGTCATGGGCATGAATGGCATGACTGAGCACCGCACCGCCAAGTTCGCGTTCCCACGTGCCGCGCCACGGGTTGGCGTAGTAGTCACTGTCGCGGCTCCAGTGCGTTTCAATTGACGCCGCCAGAGGGCGCCCCAGCAACCCAGCCGCGCGCAGAGCGCGCAATTGATCGAACGCCCGACCGTACCTGTACTGAAACACCGGGAACACGCGTTGTTGCGATCTGTTTTCGGCCTCAACAAGACGATCAGCGTCGCTCAACGATCCGGCCAAGGGTTTTTCGACGATCACGTGCTTGCCTGCGTCGAGGGCGCGTATGGCTACGGGAACATGCATCGATGGCGGCAGGCAGATATCGACGATATCCACACCCGGATCGGCGAGAACGTCGTCAATGCCCGTCGTTGCGCGTGCACCAGTGGTCGCTGCGTATTTTTGGGCAAGCTGTTGATTGGTATCGCAAATCACCGCGATCCTGTACCGGTCGGTCAGCTGGGCATACCCACCGATATGCTCACCACCGATCCCGCAGCCAAGTATCGCGACGTTAAGCATTCGCAAGACCTCGAAGCCGCGTTGCTCTGGCCTGCGCCCTAAGCGCCAGCTCCATCACAGTGAAACAGTGGCTCTGCGGCATCGCGGTTTGCGTCCGGTTCCGTACGTCCTGGATCAGTCGGTCAAAATACGGCAAAGCCGCGCCGGATGCGTCGATATGTTCGCAGCGATCCCCATTGACGAGGATGACATGGTCCGTGCCTTCGCGCCCGGTGACGTCGACGTATTTTCTCAGTTCGATATACCCTTCGGTGCCTAGAATGGTCAGGCGTCCATCCCCCCAGGTTGGCAGCGCGTCTGGGGTGTACCAATCCACGCGGATATAGCCGCTGCCTTTGTCTGAACGCAGCAGGATCTCTCCGAAATCCTGCAGACCGGGATGGTCGGGATTTGCAAAGTTGCCGACGGCCGAAGCCACGACTTCGGCGTTGTCCGACCCGGTCAGATAAAGAAACTGATCGATCTGATGAGATCCGATATCGGTCAGAATCCCGCCATAGGCCGCGTCATCGAAAAACCAGTCCGGACGGGTCGGAAGGTTGAGGCGGTGCGGGCCAAGCCCGACCGTTTGCACGACGGTCCCGATTGCCCCTTCGGCGATCAATTCGGCCGCGCGCGTGACGGCCGGAACTTCGAAACGTTCGGAAAAGTCGACCGACCAGATGCGACCCGTTTCGGCCACACAGGCTCGCAATGCCGCCAGCTGGTCAAGGGTGGTACAGCCGGGTTTGTCGGTCATCACGTCTTTGCCGGCCTGCATGGACTTGATGGCCAGGTCGGCCCTTCGGGACGGGATATCCGCGATCAGGATCAGGTCGATTTCGGGATCATCCAGAAGCGTCCTGGTATCGGTAACGCGTGGGATGTCAGGAAACCGCTGCAAAAATCCGGCCAAGGGCTGAGGGTCACCTTCGGTATACCACCCCTTGCAGCTACATCCGCGGGCCTGCATTTGTCCCAGTTGCCCATATATGTGCCGGTGATCGATCCCGATCACGCCAAGCGTCAAACTCATGAGATTGTCTCCAGCTCAATGCGCTGCTGTGTGCGCGACGACTGTTCCAGGGCGGCGATCAACCGGTGAACCTCCAGCGCCATCGCGCCGGTAACACGCGGATCGCGACCCTGATCAATGGCATCAGAAAAATCCGCGATCAGCGATTGATGCCAGCTGAACGGGAACGCCATCGGATCGGTTCCGCCGCCAGTTCCCTCTGCTTCGTCGCCATAGGTCGTGACGCGACCATCGCGCCACTGAACTGTCAGAACACCCGATTTCAGCGTCGCCGAGGCGTGATCAAAATCGAACCGCAGGCTTTCGGCCTCACCGGGGAAGCTTGCGGTGCTGGCAAAGAGCTGGCCAACCGCCCCGCTGGCAAACTGCAAAAGGCCAACGGCAACGTCCTCGGCTTCCATTTCATGAAACGATGTGGTTGTGCAGATCGCATTAACCGCGGCGACAGGACCGGTCAAAGACAGCATCAGATCCAGTGTATGAATCGCCTGACTGATCAGGACGCCGCCACCGTCGCGGGCATAGCTGCCCCGGCCCGGCTCGTCGTAATACGCCTGATCACGCCACCAGGGCACCTCGGCCCGCACCACCCGAACCGCACCCAGGTCACCCGACCGGATCAGTCGATCAAGCGCCTCGGACGCAGCGCGAAATCTATGTTGGAAAACCACGCCAAGGCGCACGCCAGCGTCTTCGCAGGTTTGAACGATCGCCTGCGCCCGCTTCAGATCACGCTCCAGCGGTTTTTCGGACAAGACATGTTTTCCCGCGCGCGCGAATTGGGTGACGATATCCTGGCGCGCGTTGGGCGGCGTGATCAGAAGCAGCGCATCGACATCCGGGTCTTCGGCCAGTGACCCAAGATCAGAGACCGACCTAAACCCGTAGGTGTCGGAAAAGGATTGCCGGGCTGCGGGGCTGCGAGCATAGGCACCGATCACATCAATTCGATCGGACAGCGCCTGCAGCGCGAGGGCATGAGGTTTGGACGCCATACCAAGCCCAACGACCGCAAATCGGATCTTGTCGCTCATCCCGCGAACCCGTTTGCGAGCGTCTGACCGTTCCGGTCAAAGACATGCAGGTTGGTCCGGTCGATGCGGAGCGCGACCTCCTGACCTTCGGCAACGGACAACTGGCCTGGACGGTGCGCGGTGATCTGCGGCAGTCCTTCGGCATCGCAATACAGATAGGTTTCACCGCCCAGCTGTTCGGCCAGAGAGCAACTTGCCACCAAATCGGCCTCGTGGTTTTCGGTGACATCCAGATGTTCGGGCCGAATTCCAAAGGAACACGCGTCACCCGGCGCCAGCCCTTTGATCGGCGGCACCGCCATGGTGCATGGCCCGGACCGAAGGATCAAACCGCTCTCGTCCGCTACTGCGGTGGCGTCAAAGATATTCATCCGGGGCGAGCCGATGAACCCTGCCACAAAAACGTTCTGGGGTTTGTTGTAGAGATCAAGGGGTGTTCCGACCTGTTCGATCCGACCCGCCTGAAGCACCACGATTTTGTCCGCCAGCGTCATCGCTTCAACCTGGTCATGGGTGACGTAGATCATCGTGCCGCCGATGTCGGCATGAAGAGCCGCCAGTTCCTTGCGCATCGTTACGCGCAATTCGGCATCGAGATTTGAAAGCGGTTCGTCAAAGAGAAAAGCTTTGGGATCGCGCACAATGGCCCGTCCGATGGCCACCCGCTGACGCTGGCCGCCTGACAATGCCTTCGGTTTGCGATGCAGGTAATCCTGAAGCTGCAGCATCCGGGCGGCAGAATTCACACGTTCGTCGATTTCGGCACGTGGCAGTTTCGAATTCTCCAGCCCGAAGGCCATGTTCTTGTAGATCGACATGTGGGGATAGAGAGCGTAAGACTGAAACACCATGGCCAACCCCCGCTCCGACGCCGGGATCGAGTTGACTGTATCGCCATCGATGACCACCTCGCCGCTGGTGATGTCTTCCAGCCCCGCGATGATCCGAAGCAAGGTGGATTTGCCGCAGCCAGACGGCCCGACAAAGACGCAAAACTCGCCGGAATCAACCACCAGATCGATCCCGTGGATGACGTCGACCGAACCATAGGCCTTTTTCACCTCTGACAATCGTATTTCAGTCATCGTTTCCCTTTCAGTCCTATCGGCTGCGCATCGCCGCTGCATGTTTTGGATTGGCCCGCTGCATTCGAAGCGGCGGGTGGTCCTTGAGAATCTGACCGATATCGTCAAGCATCGCCTCTCGAATACGGGCGTATGACGCCTTTAGCCCGCCAGCCAGATGGGCCGAGTAAAGCGTGCCGTCGTTTGATCGCCACGGGCTGTTTTTCGGAACAGGTTCATGGGGAAAGACATCCACTACCGCGCGAAACGCACCGGACGCGGCAAGCTCAAGGAAGGCGTCGAACTCGACGATCTCGGCGCGCGAGGCCAGAACAACCGTTGCATCCTGGCGGATTGATGCCAGGCGCGATCGGGTCAGAAAACCTTCGTTCTCGGTCGTGACACCAGCCAGCAGGAACAGCACGTCCGATTGCGAAATTGCCTCTTCAAGGCCAACGGGTTCGACCCCTTCGGCCCGAAGATACCCGTCCGACAGCCAAGGATCGTAAACACTGAGCTGCACACCGAACGGACGCAGCAGAGGAACAAGCGCACGTCCGAGATTGCCATATCCTACCAGCGCGACTTCCGCACCAAAAAGCGATCTGGCACTCTGGTTGCCAGCGATGCCATATGCCTCTTGCCCGGACCGGAACAGCGCGTCGGCGTTTCCCAGACCCCGCAGCGAGACGATTGCCTGCGCCAGACAGTATTCGGCAACTGCGGGCGCCATTGCCGGAGCAGCAGACAGGACGTGAATGCCACGGGCCTGACAGGCCTCGTAATCGATATTGGGTTCCCAGTTGGCTTTGACGTTCAGGATCGCACGCAGGTTTGGGGCCCTGTCCAACCGGTCACGGTCTATCGCCGTCTGACCGATCAGGATCGTCATCCGGTCGAGGTTAGCCTCGACCAGATCGTCGGGCGCGCGCGATCCCCAATGGGTTACAACATCGCCCATCTGATCGAGCGCCGCAGCGCAATCGGGCGTATAAACCATCTCCTGAGTACGGGGGTACGGATCCATGAAGATCAGGGGGCGGCTCATTTCATCCCCGATGACGCGATGCCGGTCGTTATGAATTTCTGAAGGAACGCAAACACAAGCGTCACCGGGATCAGAGTGACCACGGTCATCGCGAGGATGTAATGCCACTGGACATCCAGCTCTCCCTGGAAGGCATTCAGACCAACCTGAAGCGTATAGACTTCAGACCGGTTCAGAACGATCAGCGGCCAGAGGAAATCGTTCCACCGCCACATGATCGAAAAGATGGCCAGTACCGCCATCGCGGGCATGGCAAGTGGCAGGACGACTTTCCAATAGATCGCCCATTCGCTGGCCTTATCCATTCGCGCCGCCTCAATCAGATCTCGGGGAATGGTCAGCATGTACTGACGCAACAGGAACACGCCGGTCGGGGTCGCAGCCCCGGGCAGGATAACGGCCCAAAGCGAGTTGATCATACCCATGGACGTGACGACCAGATAGACCGGCACCAGAATGACCGTGATCGGGATCATCAACGTGCCAATCACCAAGAGCATGATGGCGGCGCGTCCCCGGAATTCGTAGATGGCCAGCCCGTAGGCTGCCATCGAGTTGATCAAGAGTGTCACAAGCGTCGCCACGACCGTTACAACGACGGAATTATACAGGTACCGGGTGAAATCGAACCGCTCTAACGGATCGCGGTAGTTTTCCAGAGCCATGCGGAATTCGCGGACTTCGGTGCGCCGGTTGATTGGTACCTGGATCGTCTCGCCGGGGTTTTCAGGATCGACCATCTGGCTCATGATCCCGATCCTGCGTACCTGAGCCAGTTGCTTGACCGAGCCGTCCTCGAGCGTTGCTTCAAAAAGCGGTAACGGATCGTCATATCCTTCGACCTGAATTTCGATTTGCCCGAGGGGCAGGAAGGTCGGTGGAAACTCCAAGAGCGCGGAGGATGTTTTGAACGAAGACAAGACTAACCAGATAACCGGCCCAAACATCAACAGAACGCCAAATCCCAGGTACATGTAGGTGAAAACATCGGTCCAGTGCAGGCGCCCGTTGGTGCCGCGCGTAGCACCAAGCAGGCCCCTGATCGTACGCGAAGATGTGGCGGCGGCGTCAGACATCGTCTTTCCTCCGGGTCGCGGCCAACTGGGCCATGGTCAGAACAAAAAGCGCCACGCCAAGCACCACCGAGGCGGCAGAAGCGAGACCGAAGTTCTGCACCTGATTGGTGAAGCCGGTGTTGTAGATGTACTGGACGATGAACTGCGTGGCCGTGCCCGGCCCGCCACCGGTCAGCACGAAGACCTCGTCGAAAATCTGCACGCCCTTGATCAGCGCGAGCACGATCACGACCAGCATGTTGGGCCACAATAGCGGCAGGGTTATGCGCCAGAACACGCGCTCCTTGCTGGTTCCGTCCATCTCGGCGGCCTCATAGAGGTCAGGCGGGATTGCCTGCAGCCCGGCTAGAAGGATCAGCGTGTAAAACCCCATATGCGCCCAGATCGACACGAAGATCGCCCAGAACATCGACCACTCCGGACTGACAAAGAACAGGATCTTGTCGAGCCCGATCGAGACGAGAAAGGCGTTCAGAATTCCATCGCGCAACAGGATCCACTTCCAGATCAACGCCACGACCACCGGTGACAGAAGGACGGGGAAGAAGAAAACCGCGCGAAAGAACCCGCGCGCACGGATTTCGCGATTCAGGATCAGCGCGGTGATGAGTGAGAATAGGACCATGAAGGTCACCTGAAAGAAGATAAACACCAGCGTGTTGTAAATGCCCTTCCAGAACCGATCCTCGCGACAGGTCTGAGGATCGGTAAAGGCCTCGCAATCCAGCAGATAACCGTATTGTTCAGTGCCGATAAAGGGCCGGTCCGTCAGGTAGAGCTGCGTGCCCCCGGTCAGAGAATAGAAGAAGTTGATAAAAAGCGGCAAAATGACGAAGAGGCCAAAGAACACCAGGTTCGGCAACAGAAAGATCCAGGGCATCCGCTTGGTGCCGATACCCCGTTGGATCGCTGTAAATAGCGGGTCCAGCGCCCGGAACAACAATCGCACAGGTGCCCCCGCAAGACTGGCAATCCGGTCACCCGTGGTCTGATCGCTTTGTTGCGCCATCGAGGCTTCCCCCTTCGCGTGGTGCCCTGGCCCGCGCAGGCGGGCCGGGGCAGGTCCGGTGATTACTGGCGTTCTTTCTCGGCCAGTTCCTTGGTGACGTCGTCGGTCATCCGTTCGTACGCCTCGTCAAGCGTCAGTTCGCCGACGATCGCTTCGTTCAGACGGCTGATCAGCGCGTTGAACATGACACGGTTGTTGGCGTAGCCTTGCAGGTCAAAGGCCACAGGCGAAATCGCCGGAACGGCACCTGCAAAGGTTTCAAGAGCGTGCTGAGCGCGCGGGTCCTGGGTGTCAAACGACACGCCACCCTCGGCCAACCCGAGGTGTCCGGGGATGAACAAGGTCTTACCGTAGAATTCGGCAAGTTGTTCTTCCTGAGCGAGCCAATCCATCAGCTTGGCCACTTCCTCGGGGTGTTCGGTACCGGCCAGACCGACAAGTGCCGCTCCACCCGGCATGCCTGTGCAGGCTGCGGGTCCGCAAGGCGCGGGTACTGCCCACCAGTCGAACGCATCGCCGATGGTTTCGGCGAATTGCGGGATCTGCCACGAACCGGACATGTACATCACGACCTGTGCGTTGGCGAAATCTTCGTTCGCGCCAAGATAGGTGGAACCCGACACCGAGCCCCACAGCTCTTTGGACATGGTGCCATCCTGATGCCAGTCATAAAGCCGCTGGGCCATCGCCTTGAGCCCGTCATCAACGAGCGCGGGATTGCCTTCGGCGTCAAACATCTTGGCGCCCATCGCAATCGCCGGACCTGAAACGCGGTGGCCGGATCTGTCCCATGCCATGGGGATCGGAATTTCAAGCTTTTCGGCGACTTCGTTCACGGCGGTGGCATAGTCGTCCCACGTCGCACCATCGCCGGGCATCTCGACCCCGGCCTGCTCGAATAGCGTTTTGTTGACATAAGGACCGGTCACGGTGAGCTGGGTCATGAACCCGTTGATGGCGTCCCCGTCAGGGTCGAGCCACTTCAGGAACGGTCCGAAACTTGTCTGCCAATACTCGGTGTCACTGATGTAGGGCGTCATATCGAGATAGTATTGCGACAGACCGCCAAGGTCGGTGACACGCGCAAGATCCGGCCCCTCGCCAGCGGCAAGCTGTACCGGCAGGCTTTCGATGATCGCCTTATAGGGGACGACATCAAGAACCACCGAGATGTCGGGGTTTGCTTCCTCAAAGCGATCGAGAAGCCCTTGCATGACTTCGCCTTCGATGCCGTCGTTGTACCACGTCATGCGCAGTTCCGTCTGCGCAAACGCGGAACCCGCCGAAAATGCAAGCGCAAGTGCGCTTGTTCCCACAAGTCTCTTAAATGTGCCGGTCATAGTTTCCTCCCTTGAAAAGTTCGCTGTTTAAGCGCCCGGCAGGGCTGTCTTTCTCATTGTTCGAGCTCGAGAACCGAGGCCACATGGATAGCCATCGCTTTTGAGGCTCCGGCGACGTCACCCGCCCGAATGCAGTTGATGATGTCCAGATGCTCCTGAAACGCGCGTTGTGAGCGCATCGGTATGCCTGCCATCAGGGTATAGCGCTGACGGTCAACATGCCCTTTTACCGATTGCACCAGCTTCCACGATGTCGGCGTCCCCGCCAGTTCGGCAAGCTTTGCATGGAACGCTTCGTCATGCTGAAAAAAGGTAGCATAGTCATCCACATCGGCCGCAACCGCCTGAAGCGAGAGCAGACGCTCAATCGCGCTCAGATCAACGCTTTCTCTGGCCAGTTTTTCGACAACGGCACATTCAAGGGCCGAGCGGATGAAGACAGCCTCATTCAATTGCGCCACGTCGAGCTTGGCCACAAGCGTGCCGACCTGAGGGCGTACTGTCACCAACCCTTCGGTTGCCAGTTGCTGCAGCGCCGCCCGCAGAGGCGTGCGGCTGACATCGAATTCCTGCGCAAGTGCGGCTTCCGAGATGCGCTCGCCAGGCTGCAGAGTGTTGGCCACGATGCGGCGCCTGAGGATCTCGTAGAGCTGCTTCGGGATGGGTTGGGTCCGGTCCAGACCGTGATCGACAAGGCTCATGTTCATGCGACCTCCACCCCGAGACCGGCAATCACGCCACGCAGTTCGGCCAGCCCCTTAAGGCGTCCGACCGCCGGATACCCGGGTTGAGCGCCTGCGGTCAGATCACTTAGGATTTCTTGCCCATGATCGGGGCGCATTGGGATTTCCCAATCGCTGCGCCCCTCGCTCTGGCGACGGGCCTCTTCCTCGAGCAACACGCGAACGACGCCGACCATGTCTGTCTGTCCCGAAAGATGTTCGTCTTCAAAAAACGAACACGGGATGGTGTCGGTGTCGCGAGTGACGTTGCGCAGGTGCGCAAAGTGGATGCGCGGCGCAAACTGCCTGGCAATCTGGACGCAGTCGTTGTCGGGGCGCGCGCCAAGCGAACCCGTACAAAGCGTCATTCCGAACGCGGAATCCGGAACGGCGTTAAGCACGTGTGCATAGTCGTCGGCAGTAGACATTTCACGCGGCAAACCGAGCAGGCGAAATGGCGGGTCGTCTGGATGACAGCACAGGCGCACACCCAGCCGTTCTGCCGTCGGCACGACCTCGCTAAGAAAGTCGATATGATGTTGACGCAACCGATCTGCGCTCAGCCCGTCATATCGCCGCAGTGCGTCACGCAATTCATCGAGAGACCAGTGATCGGCCGAGCCGGGCAGACCGGCCCCTATGGTTTGTGTCAACTGCGCCTGTTCCGTGTCACTCATACAGGAAAAGCGCGCGCGCGCCGCGTCCAAAGTGGCATCGTCGTACTCGTCCTCAGCCCCCTTACGTTCAAGCACATAGAGATCGAAAGCAGCGAATGTCGACAGATCGAAGCGCATGGCGGTTCCGCCGTGGGACATCGGAGCCCGCAAATCGGTCCGCGTCCAATCGAGCACGGGCATGAAATTGTAGCAGATGACCTTGATACCCGCCTCCGCCAAAGCCTCAAGCGACGAACGATAGGCAGTGATGTGTTCGCGCATGTTGCCGGACTGGGATTTGATGTCTTCTGATACGGGCAGGCTTTCGACGACACTCCATTCCAGCGTGCCACCAGTTGCGACAGCAATCTCGTTTTGTCGCTGTCGGATGTCGTTGCTCTGCCAGGGTTGGCCGGTTGCGATATGGTGCAGGGCGGTAACAACATGTGTCGCGCCGGCCTGACGAATATCGCTCAGCCGCACTGTGTCCTTGGGTCCGAACCAACGCCAAGCCTGTTGCACATCTCCCCCCGACTCGTATACTTGTATACTAGTGTACCAATTTTGAGCCCTCGCGCAAATGCAATCTCTTTCCCGACCCGATTTGCAGCGACTTCTACGCTTGAGAACGCCAGAACCGCAAAGCTGGCGCATCGTGGACGAAAGCATGGACGACGGGCTTTGTCGGCGGGCCTACCGCCTGGGAGACACGCAGATCCCGGCGATCTCATTGTCACCCGTCGATATCGAGCCCGGTGCGCCCGGTTTGCTCTATTGCCACGCCCACGGAAACGCATATGCCATCGGCAAATCAGAAATTACCGATGGCCGGCCCGCGCTGCTTGAACCGCCACTCTCCAGAGATATCGCAGCTGCGGGCTGGACGGTTTTTTGTGCCGATATGCCCGGTTTCGGGGATCGTCAGGCCGAGGGCTCGGAAACGGCGCTTGCCAAAGCGGCATCCTGGCGTGGCAAGACCCTCATTGGGGAAATGGTGGCCGATCAGATGTTGGCGTTGGATGCGCTCTGGGATATCGCCCGACCTTCGTGTGTCGCGACGCTGGGACTCTCGATGGGGGGCACGCTGGCCTATCTGGTTGCGGCGCTTCGTGCCGATGTATTCGCCGCCCTGCACTTATGTGTCTTTTCCGATATCGCGCCCCTAATCGAAACGGGCGCACATGATCTGCACGGGCCGTATTTGACGATCCCAGGACTTCTTGACCACCACGACATGAGCGATATTGCGGCCCTCGTCGCGCCGCGACCCCAGTTCGTGGCCACCGGTGGGCAAGATCCGTTGACCCCGGACGAAGCCTATGATCCGGCGATCAAACGGCTTCGCGCCGCTTATGATGCGGTCCCCGAACGGCTTACGGTCCTTCGCGATCCGGCAGCGGGACATTACGAGACCCCGCAAGTTCGAAAGGCCGTTCTGGACTTTCTTGCAACGCAACGAGCCATGTCGATATGAGTTTTTTTGCCGAACCCGTTTTGACGACACGCGCCCGCGATCTCTTTGAAGCCGTGCGGGATTTGCCCATCGTCTCGCCTCACGGACATTGCGATCCGCGCTGGTGGGCCGAAGACGCCGCCTTTCCCGATCCGGCAGAGCTTTTGATCATTCCTGACCACTATGTCTTTCGGATGCTATATTCCCAAGGCGTACCACTGTCCGATCTTGGTATCGGGGTGCCGCCAGAAGACCGGAACGCGCGGGAGATCTTTCGCTGTTTTGCCCGGCATTGGCATTGCTTTCTGGGCACACCATCGCGGGAATGGATGGAATTTACGCTTTACCGGACACTGGGCGTAGATCGGGCGCTTTCACCTGACTCCGCAGACATCGTATTTGATCAGATTGCCGAGAGACTCGCGCAGCCGGAATTCAGGCCACGAGCACTGTTTGATCGCTTTGACATCGAAGTGCTTGCAACGACCGATCCCGCCAATGACCCGTTGTCGCATCACAAGGCGATCGCAGCCTCGGGGTGGAGTGGGCGAATTGTCCCGACCTTCCGACCGGACAGCTTACTGAACCCCGCGCGTCCCGAATTTCGGTCTGAAGTAGACAGGCTCGGAGAGCTGGCCGATCAAGACACAACGACCTATTCCGGCTATCTCGAAGCGATCCGCCTGCGTCGCGCCGCCTTTCGTGAACTTGGCGCGACGGCGACGGACCATGATGTGCCAGTGCTGGCAACCACTTGGCTCGCGCCAGATGAGATCGAGGCCCTGCATGCAAGGGCATCGAAAGAGGCACTGAACCCGGATGAGGCACTGGCATATTACGGGCACCTTCTTGTCGAAATGGCGCAGATGTCTGCCGAAGACGGAATGGTAATGCAACTGCATGTGGGTTCGCGCCGCAGCACGAACCGTCGCATTCTGGCAGAACATGGACCCGATATGGGGTCTGACATTCCGGTCGCGGTGAATTGGGTCGAAGGCATGGATGCCTTGCTGAACCGGGTCGGATACGATCCGGCATTGCGCGTCATCCTGTTCACTCTCGACGAAACCACCTATTCGCGCGAATTGGCCCCGATGGCGGGTCATTGGCCAAGCCTGCGGATCGGTCCACCATGGTGGTTCCACGACAGCGCGAAAGGCATCCAGCGCTTCTTTGACCAGGTCATTGAAACGGCCGGGTACTTCAATCTCGCCGGCTTCAACGACGACACTCGTGCCTTTTTGTCGATCCCGGCCCGGCACAACACTTGGCGGAGAGGCGTTTGTCTGCACTTGGCAGACCAGATTGAACGCGGCCGCCTGTCGAAACAGGACGCAGATAGGCTCGCGCCCTACCTTTGCCGCGATCAAGCGCTTGAGGCCTACCGGTTGGGATAAGCAATTCCGACGCACGGCTTTGTCGCGAATTTGTTGAGATGTTGAAACGATCCACCCGACAGGCATAGTCTACCACGACTTCAGAAAATAGCCGCTTGCTCTGAGAATCCGAGGACAGGACTCACATTGACCAAATCCGTTGCCGGGTCTCAACGAACGATATCCCATCGGGTGAATAGCAGCGTTCTGGCTGGCCGAACTGCTGACCTGATATAGAGTTGACCACGAAAATGAGAATAGAAAGTGAGCAAGATACTGGGGGTGCGATGTCGTCGATCCGGATTGTACATCGATGAAGCCGCGAAGCATTAAGTCCAGCAGGCAATGATCGGTGTCAGCAACCGCTGCACTCCCGCTGAAACAGCACGCGATACCGCAGGTATCGACAGTTGAGGAATTCGGACGCTCCAGAGTCCTGAGCGCCTTTTGGGTGGTGGCAAAGTGATACCCGGTATCGTCTTGACCGGTCTGGCTTCACTTTCTCAAGTGCGGGTATTCCGGATCGGTTCCCTTTCAATCCTCGTAGGTCAGCGGGCCGTCAAATTCGAAAACTATTATCCTGCGTCAAAACTTCGAGTCGCGCTAGCATTCGGCTCGTGATCATTATTTTTTTGAGGACTCAGATTTGCACTGAGGGCCGAGGTTGCCAGAATCGTAGACTTGGGTGATCCTTCAGAAGATTGATGGAGTGCAATATGTTTAGATATCTAGTATTAGCACTTGTTATTTGTTCAACTGCGGCCCTCTACGCTCAAGAGGCCTCCGATGTTTCTGCATCACAAGGCAACTCAGAGTCTTCGTTAGAATTATTTACTGACGCGGAATTGCAGACTCTCGTTGCACCGGTAGCTCTCTACCCTGACACATTGCTTATTCAGATTTTGGTGGCTGCCACCCAGCCTTTGGAAATTGTAAAGGCCGAGCGTTATCTACTCGACAATTCCGAACGCCAGCCGTCGGAGCTTGAACCCGAAATCGAGGCGATGGGCTGGGACCCCTCCGTCAGCGTGTTGGCAACGGCTTTCCCGGAAGTTGTCGGTCAGATGGCCACGCATATAGATTGGACTGAAACCGTCGGCACCGCGATGCTGGCGCAGTCGGATGACGTGATGGATGCGGTTCAGGTCATGCGCAATCACGCGATCGACACGGGGGCTCTTGTATCGGGGCCCGAGCAGACCGTTGAGGTCTCGGACGACGACACGATTGTTGTCGCGCCCACTGAAGCCGAAACCGTGTACGTCCCGCAATATAACCCAGCGACAGTTTACACCGGACCATCTACGGGAGACGTTGTCGGCGCGGCCTTACTGGCTTTCGGGACGGTGGCCTTGATCGATGAGATCTTTGACGACGACGATGATTGGTACGACTACTGGGGATGCAGAAATTGCGGTGGCTGGGGCGGTGGTCCGATTTATCGAAACCCGGATATCGACATTGACGTCGACGGCAACGTCAATATTGGCAATGAAATCGACCGGGGTGATCGTGCGGAAATTGAGTGGTCGCCCGATCCAGTCCGCCAGCAAGAAGCACGTGACAAAATCGCCGAGCATAAGAGCCATGAAGGTGGTCGCGGCGATTTGCCAGTCAATCGTCCCGAAGGGCGCACGGATCAACTGCGCGACAAGTTGAGCCGCGATAGCGGAGCCGCGGATATTAGCCGGGACCGTGCAGCGGCGGTGGCAGCGACCAGTGCCGGAGCAGGCGCACTGGCTGGCGGTGTATTGGCAAACCGTGGCAACGGGGACAAGTCTCTGCCGCAAGTAAACAGGGGCGATATCGACCGAGACAAAGCCGCAGCCAAGCAGAAGGCAGTTGATCGCACGAAACGTCCGGACGCGGCGAAACAGCCAGTGAAGAAGAAACCCCAGTCGGTCAAGAAACCTCAGGCAAAGAAGTCGGTCGCACAGCGGAAACCCTCTGCTTCCAAAGGCCAGGCGATGAAGAAAAAAGCCTCAGGTAACCGAGCTCAAAAGGCGTCCAAACGTGGACATGCCGCCAAAGGTAAGCGGAGACGATAAAATGCGTGAATCGATTTCTTCTGTTTTACTTTTGTCTTTGACGGCTGGTTCGGCGCTTGCGGATGGTGAACGTTTTGACACTCCGCAAGCGGCATTGGATGCTTTTGTCGAAGCGCTAAGGGCGGATGATCAAAAAAGGCTGATCGAGATTTTCGGACCTGAGGCCGAAGAGTTGATTGGTACCGGTGATCCAGACGAGGATCAGGAAAGACGGCGCGAAGTACTTGGTATGTATGCCGAAGGATATCGGTTTCAGCCCAATGATGACGGGGTTGTTTTGCTTCTGGGCGAAGATGGCTGGCCATTCCCGATCCCAATTCTGCGCGGCGATGAAGCGTGGCAATTTGATCTCGAAGCAGGGGTCAAAGAACTGTCTGCACGCGAGATTGGTCTAAATGAGTTGGAAGTAATCGACTTGCTTGAAGCATATGTCGACCTTCAGGCCGCGTTTCGCCTTGTAGATCACGATGGTGATGGGGTGATGGAGTTCGCACCGTCAATTATTGCCGACCCCGGCGCGCGCAATGGTTTGTTCTGGCCCGAGGGAAACAGCTTTGTCGGGGCCGCGCTGGCACGGGCGGCGGCGTCAGGCTGGAGCGATGGCGCAGACGATTACGAAGCCGAGCCGTTTCTTGGCTACTACTACACGATCTTGCAGGAACAGGGCCCGAACGCCCCAGGTGGAGCGTATTCGTACTTTATCGGCAATAACTTCGTGGGCGGACACGCGTTGCTGGCGGTCCCGTCGCGCTATGGCGAGACCGGGATCCATTCTTTCATTGTTGGCGAAAATGGTATCGTTTTTGAGGCAGACTTCGGCCCAGAGACGCTTGAGGTAACGGCCAATATAACCGCCTACGATCCGGGATCGGATTGGATACCGGTCCAGTAGCAAACCCAGGGTAAGCTGCTTTCCGCTGAGTTGCATTGATGAGTGGTCAACACTCCTTCAGCGGAGTCCAGAATTTTCCCGTGACTTGGAAAGAATTCTCCTAAATTCAGCGAAATTTTGTTCTTCTCCTCCGTCATTTGTGCAGCAAGGCTTCAGTTCGTTTGACGAATGGTTTCACTGGTCGTGCCGACCTCTGCATAGAATTGAAGCAAATTTGTTCGCGATCCCTGAAGCGGCAACAGTTGAGATTTCGCGAACGCCGTGAAAATCTTAAATGCGGATTGCAAATTCGGCATCTCAGAACCTAATTGAACGGAGTGAATAGGCCGATTACGAACCCACAGCTAAGAAACTGCAGTTCCGCTGAATGAAGCCATTCAAAAACCTGGACTTGATAGTTTGTTTTTGGAGGACGACCGAACCACATCGGGAAATTGTCCGCTACCTAGCCAAAAGACCGCAACTGTTCCGGCGCAGTTGGATCCTCCGAAATATCAATCAGCAAGAACAGTTACCAAGCGATCAACCAACGCCCGCTGCACAATCGCAAATCTCGGCGTGTTTGCGATTTCGTCCAGCGTCGCCACCCACAGCGGAACTTCTAATCTTGGGACGACGTCGCACGATCTTTGAAGTCGAGTATCCGCGTCTCCTAAAAATGATGGCAGGAATGTTTTTCCGATTCCCGAAGCGGCCATCTGCAGCAGCACCAAAAAGCTGTCTGCGCCGTTGGTCATGTCGTCATCGGCCACATTCTCTGCCAGCCATTTGGCAGGGAGCGAACTGTTTAGCGCCCCATCCAGTCGCATCCATTTGCGATCAGGGGAACCGTCGTCAAAGACGCCGAATGACAACGTGCCCGCCCGCTGTCCAATTAGCCCTTCGCCAAGCTTGATCGACGGGCGCACCGCAATATCCGCAGTTAGCCGGGACAAATCGTGGTGACTGTTGCCGCTCAGCAATGTCAATTTCAGGCCGGGGTACCGGTGCGAGATCTCGCTCAAAATAGGGGGGAGGACATTCTGACAAAGACTATCGGTGGATGTTATCCGGACCTGGCCCACAGGAGACCGATTTGCGCCCACAATCGCCCGCTCAACTGCAAGAACCGCATCTTCAACACTTTCCATAGCCGAAAAGATCGAACTCGCTTCGGGGAGAACAGAATATCCGGACGGGCTTTTCTGAAAGACCAGGCAGCCACTGCGCTTTTCGAATGCGGCAACCCTGCGCAGAACCGTCGCATGGGTGACCCCCAAAGCAGCAGCAGCCGCGTTTAGTGAACCGTATTTGCTTACGGCAAGCACGTATCTGATATCGTCCCAGTTATCCCTGTTCATAAATTAACAACAGAGGACCAATAACAAACAATTACAAGAAAATTCGTTCAAGCTAACATCCGATTATTGAACAGGGAGACACATCATGAAGAAGAAGTTCTCGATCTTCGCGGCAGGCCTATTGTCGATTGCCGCTATTGGCACAGCCATCGCACATGAAAGTGAAAACCCGGCTGTGAAAGCGCGCACCTCAATCATGCAACTCTATGCATTCAATCTTGGCACGCTTGGCGGCATGGCAAAAGGAGAGGTTGATTATGATGCGGAAGCAGCGACTCGGGCCGCAAATAATCTGGTCGTTCTGACGCAGATTGATCAATCAGCAATGTGGCCGGCTGGATCAGACAATGTGTCCGACCCGTCCTCTCGAGCGTTGCCCGCGATCTGGGAAAACTTCCCCGATGTAGGCGCCAAGGGACAGGCGATGGCGGATGCTGCCGTCGCGATGCAAGCAGCGGCGGGGCAAGATGTTGATGCCCTAAAGGCGGCGATGGGCGATCTGGGTGGAAGCTGCTCGGCATGTCACAAAGCGTACAGGGCACCGAAAGACTGATTAGGAGATAGCCGTGCGGCGGGTTTTCCTTCTCACGGCCGTGGCCGTATTTTTGGTCGGGTTGGTCGGATTGTTTCTGACCCGGCCGCAACGGTTTGATCAAGCGGAACTGGACGGGATCTCTCCTGATCTCGTTAGGGGTGAAACTGTTTTCTTTACAGCGGGATGTGCGTCTTGCCATTCGGCGCCGGACGCCGTTGATGAGGGTAAGCTCACCCTTGCAGGTGGTCGTCGGTTCGAAACAGACTTTGGCACATTCATCGCGCCCAATATTTCCAGCGATCCGGCTGTTGGTATCGGTTCCTGGTCCGCTTTGGACTTGGCCAATGCAATGATCCATGGGACCGGACCCAAAGGGCAGCACTATTACCCAGCGTTTCCGTATTCGTCCTACACCAACATGACGGCAGAGGACATTGTATCGCTTCACGCATATCTCGGCACACTTCCTGCGGCTGAGAACAAAAGCCAAGCGCATGAGGTCAGCTTCCCCTTCAGCATCAGACGAGCACTTGGGGGGTGGAAGCAATTGTTCTTTCAGCCAGGTTGGGTTGTCGAAGGTGACCTGAACGACCAACAAATCCAGGGCCGGTATTTGGTGGAGGCGCTGGGTCACTGTGCCGAATGCCACACGCCGCGAAATGCCTTGGGTGGCCTGCAACGCGAACTCTGGTTGACAGGCGCGCCAAACCCAAGCGGCAAAGGTCGCATTCCCGGGCTAACGCCAGACCAGCTTGACTGGTCCGAGGCTGACATTGCGGAGTATCTGAAATCAGGTTTCACACCGGATTATGACAGCGCCGGAGGTGAGATGGTCGAGGTTATCGAGAACACATCGCGGCTTACAGATGACGAGCGTTTGGCAATTGCGGCCTATTTGAAATCCGTCCCGGTTCCTTGAACCGATCGCCCCTGTGATTGTCTGGTGCCGTGCTGCGGACGGCACCAGACAAACACACGTAAGGCAGAGACGGCGGTTTTTGGTGCTAACGCATCAGTCTGTTTGATCCGGTATCGGCACGCCTAGCCCGACCTTGTGAGGGCGCATTACAACCGAAGTTCTAAATCGCCGAACGTTGGAATTGTCAAAGAACAAACGTTTGGTGAGGTCCTCGAAATCATCCATGTCCCGCGCGGTGCAGATCAAGCAGAAATCGGCGTCGCCCGTTATGTAGTAACACTGCTGAACCTTGGGTTCGGCCCGCACTTGTCTGGCGAAAGCATCGATTTGATCCTGGCGCTCGCGCTCCAGTTCAACCATGACGACAAAGCTCATCGCGACTCCAACCTTTTTGGGATCAACGATGGCAACCTCGCTCGCAATCGTCCCAGAGGATTTCAGCGCCTTGAGCCGCCTTTGAACGGACGCGACAGAGATACCTGTTTCAGCGGCCAGAGCCTCCAGCCCCATGCGCGCATCAACTTGTACGAGTTGCAGAAGTTTCTGATCAGCTGAATCGAGTTTATTGGTCAAAATAACGTCCTTAGTGAGAATTTTTCCCGAAAGATGGCAGAATTAGACCGATATGCATAGTCAGGGCCGGTTAAAGTCAATCCCATGGAAAAGATTGCAAATCTCGACGTTACCAAGCCACTGGCTCTGCTCAAAGACTGCCCGGCCTATCGGGCATCTCCGCTGCTAACCTGCCAGATCGCGGGCCGCCCGATCTTGGTCAAGGATGAAACTGACCGCATGGGCCTTGGCGCTTTCAAGGCGCTTGGCGGCGTCTACGCGGTTGCCAAGCTTATAGAAGCGCACACGGATGTTCGTTTGGACCAGACCAGCTTTCAGGATGTTGCTGTTCAGAAAATCGCGCAGTCCATCGTGTTTGTCTGCGCCAGTGCGGGCAATCATGGTCTGGCTGTCGCCGCAGGGGCAAGGATTTTCGGGGCCAAAGCCCGCATCCATCTGTCTGAAACCGTTCCGGAAGACTTTGCCCGACGTTTGCGTGACAAAGGCGCAGCGGTTGTCCGCTCAGGCGCGGACTATGAAGCCAGTGTCGCGGCTGCCATTGCCGATGCGGAACGCACGGGGGCAGTTCATCTCGCCGATGGGTCATGGCCCGGCTATACAGAACCACCACGATTGGTGATGGAAGGTTATACCGTGATCGCCGAAGAGATGCGGCTTTCTTTTCAGGCTTCGGGACGCTGGCCCAGCCATGTCTATTTGCAGGCGGGCGTGGGCGGATTGGCATCGGCGATTGCCTACATGATCCGCAAAACATGGGCCAAACAACCGCAAATCGTCGTGGTTGAACCCGACGCCGCACCCTGCCTGCGAGACAGCGCCAGAGCAGGTCAGATTGTAACCGTTGAAGGCCCGGTATCCAATATGGGACGGCTTGATTGCAAAACGCCTTCTATGCTGGCGCTGGATATCCTGAGCGCCTGCGCGGACAACTGGGTCACCATCAGCGACGCGCAAGCTGAAGAGGCCGTTGTGCAAGCCCGCGAGATGGGCTTCTCGACCACGCCATCCGGCGCAGCAGGCCTTGCCGTTGCCATGCGCGAAGGCGCTGAGCTACCTTTGGTTATTCTATCCGAACGAGGCCTGCCTGATGCTTGATCTAGTCGCTTTCCGTCGCGATCTTCATGCCCATCCTGAGACCGGATTTGATCTGGAGCGTACACCGCGTTTGATTGCTGAGCAGTTGGAACGGGCCGGGCTTGAAGTATCACTTGGCATTGGCCGTTCGGGCCTTGTCGCAACCCTGAAGCGGGGGCCTGAAGACACAGCCATCGGTTTGCGGGCGGATATGGACGCTTTGCCGATCGAAGAAGCAAATGAATTTGAATACCGTTCAAAGTATCCGGGGAAGTTTCACGGCTGCGGGCATGACGGGCACAGCACAATGTTGCTTGGCGCTGCCCTGCGCCTCGCGGCGGATCAGTCCCTGGACCGGACGGTCCACTTCATCTTCCAGCCCGACGAAGAGAATGGCAACGGTGCGGCTGCCATGATCGCCGACAGTCTGTTTGAGCGATTCCCGATGTCGGCGATCTATGGGCTGCACAACATGCCGGGCATGGCGCTTGGTCACTATGCTACCCAGGCCGGACCGTTCTGCGCCTTCGAGGACAATTTCGAGATCAGGATCAAAGGTCGCGGTGGTCACGCCTCGATGCCGGAAAAGGGCGTTGACCCGATCGTGACCGGGTCTGCAATTGTGATGCAACTTCAATCCATCGTCTCTCGGTCGCTTCCCGCGCAGGATCATGCAGTCGTTTCGGTTACCGAATTCCTGACTGATGGTGCCCGCAACATCCTGCCAAGCAACGTCACTCTGAAAGGAGACTGTCGCGGTTTTTCAGATGAGGTTTCGACAAAGATCGAAACCCGGATGCGGGCGATTGTTGATGGCATAAGCGCGGCGCAAGGTGCTGAAGCGGACCTGAACTATGCGACCTCGTTTCGGCCCTTGATAAATGACGCCGCTGCAACCCGCGAGGTCGCTGAGGCCGCGAAGGCCGTCGGTTATGTTGATGCAAACTATGGTCGCGTCGGATTTTCAGAGGACTTTGCGGAGTTTCTGGCACACCGGCCGGGCGCGTTTGTCCTCATGGGGAATGGTGACAATGGCAGCGCCGCGATGCCGCTACACAACCCCGACTATGATTTCAATGATAGCGCCATAGATCACGGGATCGCATTTTGGGTCCGCCTGGCGAAGAATGGAGGACACTGAGCAGCGGGGCCAGCTGCGCTAAGCGTTCCTCGAATATTGGCTTTTTGCCCGTGATATCGACCGCGCGCCGTTGTGGAATTTTGGGTAACGTGTCCAACGTGGCACAAGCAACTCTTACAGGCACCTTTCGTCCAACCGGCTTGACCGGCAAGAAGTTGGGGCAATGGGCGACGCGCTTCGCTGGTTCCAAAAAATAGCAGTTACCTCCCCCGAGCTAGACCGTCACGCATTGCAATTTCGGGGTCAGTTGGTGCCAGTTTCAATTGTTCAAATGCGATCCATGATCTCTTCGACATGTTCTGGGTTGATGACAATATTGTTCAGTATCATTTCTACATCAGTATTCGGCCAAGACTGTTTGGGTCCGGCGTGTTTCCGGGCTGCATCTTTGGATTGACCCCGAGCGTACAGCGCCGCTGCTTGTTAAGCGAAGGACAATGCGCTGATCGGGTCGCTCAAAATTAATCATCGACCGGATGGAGATCTGGCGCGGGGAATCGCGCTTCTGCATCTCCGCCAAATCCGCCTATCGGCAAGGCCCCGAGCTACATTGCCAACAGTTGGGACGGCCTGACCGTTTTCCGCGACGACGGTCGTGGGAACTAGAATCCAACAGCGTCGACCGCACATTCCGCACGATCGCTTTGAACCACAGGAATGCCCTCTTTTCTGACTATGACGCCGGAGCTCAAAACTAAGCAATCCTCTTCTCGCGGATCGAAACACGTAAATCGAATTGCGTCGATCCGTACGCCCGGCTCACTCAAACCCCGACCGCCATCGCAAACAACGAAAAAAATCTAACATCGGCAGCATGATACCCTGGAATTACATCGTTTTCGGGCGAACATCGCATCGCCTACAGCACAGTTGCCAACTTACCGCGTCAATTCAAAGCCAACGCGTACTATCGGAAAGCAAATCCTGTCATTTACCCCGGCTATCTGTTCAATCTCACAAAGCTCTCGCGCATGCAAACCGCGCCTTTGCAGTCGGCAATACAGATCGCCAGGACTGCAGCGGAACATTCAAGGCCGCAAAATACTCGACTCGAAATCTCCTATCTTCAAAGTTCTCCTGTGATCCTATCGGGAGCTCGACCTCCAATCAGGGACAGCGCAATTGCGCATGCCAAGGGTCGGAAACAAATCGGCTAAACTATTTCGGTGGCCATTGATTTGAGGTGACGCATGTCCGTGCCGCAGCAACCTCCAAATATCTGTATTGACGGGTTTTTTCGTACAATCTCGGCCATCTGCCTACCAAGCTGACCGGGATCTCCTTCGTCCAGTTCTTTTGCTTCATCAAGTTCCGTATGCGAGCAGCTCGATGCGTTCGCCACTATGCCTCTCAGCCGCGGGTGGTTCCTGAGCGCTCCGGAAAAGTGGGTTGGATGAGCGCAATTAACCATAAAAAACAGCGCAACCGAATTGGTTGCTCCGTCAATCATCTCAATTGCGTCAATCAGTTTAGTACCGTCTGCTAGGCATCCGTCTGTCTCGACAACAAGAGACATGATAATTGGGATATCAGCGTCTTCGGCTGCGAGGATACATCCGGCCGCTTCGCTATGACGATTGAAAGTATAAGCGGTGACAAGATCTACGCTTGTTTCCTTCAGACTGTTGATTTGAGCACTGTGGTATTGCCGTGCATCTTCGACAGAAACAGGCGGAATGTCTGCATAAGGGTCGTAACGCGGGCCAATACAGGCAGAAACCAATACATCGTCTCGACGAGCAACCTGGCGCACATCCTCCATTAGCCGTACCGCATCTTTGTTTACCTCGACGAGGCGCTCCGCATCATAATCCAATGGAGCCGCGCGCTCCGCGTTAGCCATCCAAGTTGGAGCATCGAGAATGCATCCGAGGTTCATTTCTTCGGCAAGTTCGACAAGAGCTTGCATCTGATTGGCCATTATGGTGCGAGTGTCAGGCCTTTCCAGCAATGGAAAGGATGCGAATCCTGGCAACTCAACTCCGTGATTGAAAATGAGGTCGGTGCCCGTACCGGCATAAACAATGTACTTCTTGTTTGCTTCGTGTGGGAGTTGTCGCGCCACTTTGATCCCCCTTTCTCTATTTGAAAGTTGCGTGAGAAACTATCTAGTCTGTTGCGTTATGTGAACCTTGGACAGCAATATGGCATGTTTTTGCGAGCCTGTTATGATCTAGCTATACGTCTCGCCATCGCAGAGACGCTTCGGATAGCGGGCGCTAAAGTTGTAATTTCAGTTGATACCCGAGGTCGGCTTTGGGCCGACCGATGATTTCAAGAGCTCGGAGCTCACCTCGCGCGACATCAAAGCGAAAAGACTTATGTCCGCCGCGCCATTACGTGGTCCATGACCAAATTTAGCACCTCGATATCATCCTGGTTAAAGGTTCGATAACGGAAGCGCACAGTTCCCCGATCGGGCTTGGAGCGTGAAGGAGTGAGTATCTCGACAGCTACCCGAGCGCGGAGCGTGTCGCCAGGAAACACTGGAGCGAGCCACCGCACTTCGTCCATGCCATGGCCGCCTAAGTTGGTGTCGGTGAGCACACCGGTGTCACGAAATAGTCGGAAGGTGAGTGCTATAGTTTGAAAGCCGCTGGCAATGATCCCGCCGAAAATCGACTCTGCTGCTGCTACTTTGTTTACGTGAAAGGGCTGAGGATCATGCATAAGTGCAAAGTCAACAATCGCGCCCTCGGTGAGAGTAATCCCGCCGGTTTCGAAGGTATCTCCAACTGTCAGATCGTCAAAAAACTTGCCGCTGGTCATTCCAAAAGAATAGTCAGCAGTGGAGCTGTCCGTCAACGAGGACCCCTTTCCGCAATCTACCAAACACGTTTGGCGATCGCTGCAGTCTATTTGTGGCGAATTTCCTAAGCTGACCTCAGTCGAGGTGAATTCCACCGTCAATCACCACCGTTTGCCCCGTGACCGATGGGCTTTTACAAAAAGTCAAAACCTGTTGGGCGACGTCGTCGATGGATGTCGTCGTGCCTAAAATCGATCTATCACGCCAAAGTGCAACGAACTCTTCCGGAGCGCCCGAAGACATTTGTGTGTCTTCCATTAAACCTGGGGAAATGCAGTTCACAGTGACCTCCGGAGCCAAAGCCGCAGCCAAAAAACGGGTAAGTGGCACCACGGCTGCTTTGCTGGGAGCGTATGCCGCAGCGGCGCCCCAAACCCCGTGACCAATAGTGGAAGAAAGATTGATTACCCGACCCCATTTGGATGCGCGAAGAAATGGTGCGGCTGCTCTGGTCAAATAGTAGGGCCCGCTTAGGTTCACGTTCAGCATTTCGGTCCAGATTTCTGGCGTGAAAGCTTCGAGATCGCCCTTGGGAAGGCTAAACCCGCCTGACGCCATTCCGGCATTGTTGACCAGAATATCCAGACAGCCAAATGTGCCGACAACGTCATCAATACACTCGGAAACAGATGCAGGGTCGCAATGATCAATCTTGACGGCCTTCGCCACTTGGCCCTGGTCGATAATGCTCTGGCAGACGGCTTGTGCTCGGTCCGCGCCACTCTGGTATCCGACGATCACCTTGACGCCATTGCCAGCAAGCAAGTGGCAAACCTGAGCTCCAAGTCCACCACTGCCACCGCTCACCAAGGCGACACTGCCTGCAATATCCATTTCTCACCTATGAAAATATCCTACCTCACTCATGTATCGTACCAGATTAGAGACAATTCATCGGAAAGTCATAAGCAGCAGGATTCCTCAATCCAGCACCCTCGTCATATTACGTTCGCGAGGAATCTCGGTAATGCGGGTTGCTAGCTCAGGGTTTAGACAATTCCGACGGCACAAATGGGCTTAAACTCGAAGATCAAATGGGTGCTGGGATTGGTAAGACCTTTTACCAGGTGGACGGGCCCGTCGCTCTGGCGGCTTGGAGTTTTGACAATTTCAACATCGATCTCCGACCAAACGACTATGAAGCCTCTTGTTGGGCGCAGAAAGCAGGCACGACTGTATTCGTGCCATTCGATATGGTAGCAGAAAATTTCGGAAACCGAGAAATGCCGTTCACGCTGAAACTTCGTGTTCGCGAGAAAAAGTGATCGCACAGTTCTAGCATAAGGGTGTTGACGTCCGTTGCAATCTAGGCTCGCTTCATCCGAATGGCAGGTTGGCGTGGCTCAAGGATCCAGAACGATATCCAGTTGAGTTTTGGAAACCCGCTTGGCTTGCGTTTGGATGCCCGTGGGTAATCTCTTGGTGTTCTAAATTATTGTCTTGTGACTTTGCACCAAGGGTGGCTGTCGGATTTGCATGTCTTTGCGCGTCCTTGCACCATGAGGCTTATGCAAGGAGGCGAGGATGATATACGCAATCACTATCTATGGGGAACCCGGCGTGTTTGAAGCGCTGCCCAAAGATCGTCAGGACGACGTGATGTCGGGCCACGGAGCGCTGCAATCGGCGTTGACGAACCGGGGGGCGTTCGTTTCGATGAAGCTGATGCCGCCAACCTCTGCCGTCATGGTTGAACCAGCCCCGGCCGATGGCGCGGCACCGCTGATCACCGACGGTCCGTTTGCAGAGACGAAGGAGAATTTCCTTGGGTTTTATGCCGCCGATTTCAAAGACCTCGATGAAGCTCTGGAATACGCAAAGATGATCTCGTCTCCTGTCGCAAGGCTCGAGGTGCGGCCGGTCGCTTGGGCCGGTGGCGTGATCTCGTCGGAATAAACCGTGTCGGACTGGCTTGAGGCGACATTTTCCCTGCACCGACCGCGCGCGCTTGCGGCCCTGACCCGATTGTTTCGGGATATCGACATGGCCGAAGAGGCGTTTGCAGACGCTTGCCTCAAGGCTCTGACGATTTGGCCCAAAGACGGTGCGCCGCGTGATCCGTTGGCGTGGCTGCTGACGACGGCACGTAATTCGGGCCTTGATCATCTGCGTAAATCCCAGCGCCGCGCCGCGATCCTGTCGCGCCATAGCGAGGAGTTTCAGCCGATGCCAGCCGAAACACCGGACCCTGATGAGATGCGGGATGACGTTTTGAGGTTGCTGTTCATCTGCTGCCATCCGGAACTTGACCGGCGGGATCAGATTGCGATCGCGCTGAAGGTGGTTCTGGGCTTGAGCGTCGATGAGATTGCCCGGGGGTTTCTCGTCAAGCCAAAAACGATGGAGCAGCGGATCACCCGTGCCAAGAAGAAAATTTCGCTTAGCCCTGTCGCTTTTGAAACCCCAACTCCGGCAGAAAGGGGCGCGCGGTTGGGGGAGGTGTCCCTGATGGTCTATTTGATGTTCAGTGAGGGGTGGTCGACCTCGACAGGTCCGAAGCAAATCAAGCTGACTTTGTGCGAGGAAGCGATCCGCCTCGCCCGTCTGCTTGCAGCACTGTTTCCGGCAATGGGAGAACAGGCCGCATTGCTGTCGCTTTTGCTGTTTCAACACGCCCGGCGGGATGCGCGTATTGACCCCGGGGGCAAGCTTGTGGCGCTGGACGATCAGGATCGAAGCCTATGGAATCGCGCGGACATCGCCGAGGCGACGGCCCTTTTGCAAAAGGCCCAACGAACCGGTCATCATGGCGTCTATATCATTCAGGCTGCAATCGCGGCGACACATGCCCATGCAGACTCGGTCGGTGACACGGATTGGGCCTCGATCGAAAGCCACTACGCCGCCCTCTACGCATTACAGCCGACGCCTGTCGTCCGACTTAATCAGATTGCGGCTCAGGCCAAACTGCACGGCCCGGACTATGCGTTGAAAGCGATGCAGCCTCTGGCACAGAAATTGTCCAGTTACCGCTGGTTTCACGCGATGCGCGGGGGGCTTTTGCAGGAAACAGGTGATCACAGTGCAGCGATTGCAGCCTTTGAAACGGTGATGACGCTCGGCCCGACCGCCCTGGAACGTCGCGCGATCACAGAAAAAATTATGGTTAGCCAAGAAATTTTGCGCCGCGTGTAGGGAACATCGTGCTTCGCGCGTCCTTGGTTCAGACCCGTATGTGGCGGGTGCAACCAAGGGAGATGCACATGAGTATTCTTGAGATGACCACGGTCGGAAACTCCGGTTGGATCGGGCATTCCGGCCCCGATCAGGGCAAGGCCAAAGCGTTCTACCAAGATGTGCTGGGCTGGACGATTAACGACATGCCCATGCAGGACGGGTCGAGCTATTCCGCGGCCGTTGTGGGCGAAACCGCTATTGGTGGCTTTTCCCCGATGCCAGAGGATCAGGGAAGCTGGACGATCTTTTTCACGGTGGCCGATGTGGACGCCAGCGTTGCCAGCGCAAAAGCCAAAGGTGCAACGGTCGTTCAGCCTGCTATGGATATGCCTGGGGTCGGCCGCATGGCCACGCTGAATGACCCGCAAGGCGCGCGCTTTGCGCTGATTACCTATGAAAGCATGGCGTCCTGAACGTGGTCAGAAGGGAGGGTTCAGATGGAACAGTTTCCGCAAATCGCGCTGGTTGTCACAGCCATTTTTGTGTTGATGAGCATTCCGATGGCGATCGCCGTCGGTGTGCGTCGTACCAGGACCGGGATTTCCTTGCTTCACGGCGAGGATGAGAGCCTGCTGCGGCTGATGCGGGCGCACGGGAACTTTATCGAGTACGTGCCGCTTGCCTTGTTGGCCCTTGCAGGGGCAGAGATCGCCGGAACCCCACCCTGGCTGGTCGCCGCCTGTGGTGGCGTTCTTCTGCTCGCACGCCTCATCCACTATTTCAGCCTGAGTGCGACTGTGAACGGCAAAGGGCGTGCGGTTGGAGCGGCGCTCACGACTTTGACCATGCTGGTGCTTGCGCTGGCGATCCTCTGGCAACTTTGGACAGCCAACTGATGCCCGTCGATGACGTGCTCAATGCCCGCATGCGAGACAATTTGGCTGCGCATGCGGGCATTTCCGAAAGGCGGATGATGGGTGGCTTGTGCTTCTTTTTGAATGGCAACATGATCTGCGGTGCGCGCCGTCACAAAGATGGTGCGGGCCGGTTCATGTTTCGGGTCGGCAAGGTGAACGAGAGTATCGCTCTGCGAGATCCCACAGCCCATGCAGTAATTCACGGAACCCGCAAACTGGGTGGTTTTGTTCGTGTGGACGAAACAGAGTGCGATAACGCCGCTTTGGCGCGTTGGCTGCGACTTTGCCTTGAGCACGCTGCATCGCTGCCGAAGAAAAACTGAACGGAGTTTTCCGTGGCCCGATTTGACTGTTTTTCTCAAGAGGCGGTTGGTTTTTTGAAGGACCTGAAAGCCAACAATTCGAAGGATTGGTTTGCGGCGCACAAGCTTGTCTATGAGACGCACCTGAAAGCGCCTAGCAAATTGTTTGCCGAATACATGGTTTCAGCTCTACGTGATCTGACGGGGCAGGACCACGACAGCAAGATCTTTCGCATCCATCGAGATGTCCGCTTTTCCAAGGACAAAACACCCTACAACGCGCATCTGCATCTTGCGTTCATGCCGACAGGGCAGGGTGGTCAGCCGCCGATGTGGTTCTTTGGACTTTCACCCGAAAAACTGTCACTTGGTTGCGGGGTCTTCCAGTACCATAAGGGCTCGTTGGAGGGATTCCGAAATGCGATGGCGGGACCCCTGGGGGCGAAGTTGCTTATGATCACCTTAGAGATGCGAGAACGGGGTTTTCGGATTGGTGACCCGGAGTTGAAGCGCATCCCGCCCGGTTTCAACAAACAACATCCGCATGGAGAAGCATTGCGGCGCAAGGGCTTTGTGGTCTGGATGGACACCGAGACGCCTACATTTGTTTTAGAGCCAAACCTGACGGGCCGAACAACCACCGTATTCGAGGAGTTTTTGCCAGTGTTTCGACTTCTTCTTCAGATCAAATGACTCAAATTGTCGAACGAAGCGAGTGGCTGCTTTGCCTGGTTTCGCTGCGGCCTAGGTTCACATCAACAAAAATCGGCAACCGGCCGCGGGCGATGTTAGAATTGGTGATCCAGCTAATTTATTTTTCTCGCTCCCTCGCTTCCACCGGCTGCAAAGCGTTTCAAGCGCTTTCGGCACCCCGCCGGTGCGACGGCCAACTTCCGTTGTGCGATCCGAATTCATTTAGGGCGTCTCGCCAATGAAACAGATTACAATTGATGAATATAAATTCACTCGGCACCTTTCTATCATCGACGCGTGGCTTGCCATGCGCCGCAGATAGAGAGGGGACAGCTTGGCCGTCTGCTCGTCTGTCAGAAAAAAAGGGTCGCTCATGTTTCCGCTCCGTTTTCCGAGCTGTGAAAATCAATGCATCCTGACCCTGGCTGATCTTGGTTTGTTTCTCATACAGATAGCCGGTGAGTGAATTAAAAGAATCCAGAAAAATTTGAAATTGAAATATTGTTTTTTTGGCCTCGACAACCGGTCTCCACCTTTGGTTTTGAGTGCTGACTATTTGGTGTCTTCGTCTTGTGAACTAATTGAGCTCTGAAATCACCAGTCCCGCCCGCTTCACCAAGAGTTCAACAATTGCATCGACCCCATTTCTGTGACGAAGTGACGAAAACAAAAATGGTCGCCCTTTGCGCATTTTTTTTGCATCACGTTCCATAACCTGCAACGAAGCGCCAACATGCGGCGCCAGGTCGGTTTTGTTGATTATAAGGATGTCTGATTTCGTAATTGCAGGCCCGCCTTTCCTGGGGATTTCCTCGCCTGCCGCGACATCGATCACGTAGATCGTCATATCCGCCAATTCCGGGCTGAATGTGGCCGATAGATTGTCGCCACCGCTTTCAATCAACACCAGGTCGAGATCAGGATGGCGTTGCTGCATTTCGGCGACGGCCGCTAAATTGATCGAGGCGTCCTCGCGAATTGCTGTGTGTGGGCAACCGCCGGTTTCGACACCGATGATCCTGTCGCGCGGTAGGACCTGCATACGCATCAGTGCTTCGGCATCTTCTTGCGTATAAATGTCATTGGTGATGACGCCCAGCGAACAAACGTCGCGCAAGGCTTCGGACAAGGCGGCGGTTAGCGTGGTCTTGCCAGCTCCGACCGGGCCACCAATGCCCACGCGAAGGGGGCCGTTCATACTCGTCATGTGCGGAATATCCTCGAATATTGTGTTTCGTGTTTCATGGACGCGATGTCGGTTAAGAACGTGGTCGAGCTCAACTCGTCCAGGCTTGCTTTTTGTGCTCGTTCGGCGATCTGAGCACAGAGCGGCGTCAACTGGCGGATCAATTTCTGAGCATCCGTCTGCCCAAGCGGCACAAGGCGCGTTGCACATGCGACAAGGTTGCTTGCAAATGCTTGTAGAAACAATTTGGTTGTCAGCAGCACAGGAAGATTTTGCAGTCTTGCGGCCCGGCCCACAGCGACCGGGTAGGTGAATTGAGCTAGGTCCAACTCCCAGACGTTTCGGGTAACTGATCCAAATGCCTGCCCCAGCAACTCGGTCTCCATGAGCCGTTCGGATGATGCGCAAAAGGCCCGAGCGATGGCATCGATATCGAACAATTCATCTTTGTCTTGCGCATGGAAGCCCGCCACAACGAACAATGCATCATTCCACCCGGAACCATGCGCCAGCACATCTGAAATCCAGGCTTTTGTGTCTGGTGAACTGTTGACGGTTCCATCTTCGATTGCAGCCTCCAGCCCGTGGGAATAGGCAAAGCCGCCAACGGGATAGGCAGGAGACAACCATTGGGTCAGCGTCAGGATATCGGCGTCAGTGGGCGTGGCCATGGGTCCTGCCGTGGCCATAGGCTCCGCCTTCCGGGGTGAACGGTTCCTGCACCTCTCGTACCGTGGCCCCGATTTTCAGAAGCATGTCCCGGATAACGTGATCGACCTGGATCAACAGGCGATCCTCTTCGATCTGACATGGCGTGTGGCGATTGCCGATATGCCACGCGATGCGCGTCAGGTCCGGTGCCGTTACCTGCAGCAGAGCTTCGGGCGCGGCCTGTATTTCCACTTCGCGACCGTCGTCCAGAACCAACGCGCCGCCGTGGTTCAACGAGGTGGTTTGTGCGAGATCGATGAGAATCTGTTCGCCACTCTCGCATGTCAGAACCTTGCGCCGCAAAAAGCGGTCATCATAGGTCAGTGAGAGGCAGTCTGCCGGATCGCTGTGGGTGTGATCCGAATACTGGCGCGCAGTACAGAGCAGGGCGGTCATGCCATCACCTCCTTGTTAGCGGGAATGGTCAGGGCCAGATTGTGTCCGAAAACACCAGATGAACGACCCGTTCGCACGTCAGGCCATGGTTCTTCGACTCTTCGTTGCTGAGCGATTTTAGGAATGAGATGTGCCGGACGCGAGATTGAGCATCGGCCACTCTGATCAGAGCCGAGTAAATTGACGACCCGATGTATGTGATCATTCCGGGCAGCGTAAAGCCTGCGTTTAGATGGGTTGCTGCGTGTGCCATTTGGACCCTCGCGACCGTTGGTCCTCCCGTGGGATTTGATATTTGTCATATTGGCCTCGCTAATGAGTGTGTCTGGTCAATTCTGCGTTGAACGTGCCGCGGTGCGGCGCATTTTTTGATCAGAACAAAAAGTATCGTTGTGCCATCGGCAGCGTTTCGGCGGGTTGGCAAGTTAGCAGTTCGCCATCTGCCCGGACCTCATAGGTTTCCGGGTCGACTTCGACATGTGGGGTTGCGTTGTTCAGCAGAAGATCCTGCTTGCCGATCTTACGTGTGTTATTGACAGCAACCGTCTGTTTCGCCAATCCGAGCGTATCCCCGATCCCATCCGCCTGTGCGGCCTGAGAAACAAAAGTGATCGCTGAGTTTTCGACCGACCGCCCATAAGCGCCAAACATCGGGCGGCTATAGACCGGCTGCGGTGTGGGGATCGACGCGTTGGGATCACCCATCTGCGCGCAGGCGATAGTGCCACCCAGCAAAACCATCTCGGGCTTCACCCCAAAAAAGGCCGGGTTCCACAACACGAGGTCAGCACGTTTACCTTCTTCGATACTTCCGATTTCATGGCTCAGACCATGGGCAATAGCCGGGTTGATAGTGTATTTCGCGATGTAGCGGCGAACGCGGAAATTGTCGTTCTCACCGGTTTCCTCGGGCAGGCGACCACGCTGTTTCTTCATCTTGTCAGCGGTTTGCCACGTGCGGATCAAGACCTCTCCGACCCGGCCCATGGCCTGGCTGTCGGAGGCGATGATCGAGAAAGCCCCCATGTCATGCAGGATATCCTCGGCCGCAATCGTCTCGCGCCGAATGCGGCTTTCGGCAAAGGCCACGTCCTCGGGGATGGATTTGTCGAGGTGATGGCAGACCATCAGCATATCCAGATGCTCTTCGACCGTGTTCACGGTGAAGGGCCGTGTGGGGTTCGTCGAGGACGGCAGAACATGGTTCTCGCCGCAGATCTTGATGATGTCCGGGGCATGGCCACCGCCTGCGCCCTCGGTGTGGAAAGCGTGGATGGTGCGGCCTTTCATGGCAGCCACGGTGTTTTCCACAAATCCGGATTCGTTCAGCGTGTCGGTGTGGATCATCACCTGCACGTCCATCGCGTCGGCGACCGACAGGCAGCAGTCAATGGTCGCAGGGGTCGTGCCCCAGTCTTCGTGCAGCTTCAGGGCACAGGCCCCGGCCTTGATCTGTTCCTCCAGCCCAGCAGGAAGCGAGGCATTTCCCTTGCCCGCAAAGGCAAGGTTCATCGGGAAAGCATCCGCCGCCTGCAACATACGCCCGATATGCCAGGGTCCGGGTGTGCAAGTGGTTGCCAGCGTGCCATGCGCGGGGCCAGTGCCGCCACCCAACATAGTTGTCAGGCCGGAATGCAGCGCGTCTTCGATCTGCTGTGGGCAGATGAAATGGATGTGGCTATCGAACCCGCCTGCGGTCAGGATGCGACCTTCGCCCGCAATGATCTCGGTGCCTGGACCGATGATGATGTCCACACCCGGCTGGGTATCCGGGTTTCCAGCCTTGCCGATCTTGGCGATGCGCCCGTCTTTCAGCCCGACATCCGCTTTGAAGATACCGGAGTGATCGACGATCAGCGCATTGGTGATTACCGTATCCACCGCCCCTTCGGCTCGCGTGACCTGAGATTGCCCCATCCCATCGCGAATGACCTTGCCACCGCCGAACTTGACCTCTTCGCCATAGACGTCTTGGCGGTGCCCGGTCTCGCTGAAACGCGCTGCCGTTGCCCGTTCGACGATCAGGTCTCTTTCGACCTCGATAAATAGATCGGTATCTGCCAATCGTACTTTGTCGCCGACCGTTGGGCCGAACATCGAGGCATAGTCACTCCGGCTGATCTTGCCCGGCATATTTCAAAGCCCCCATGATGTGCATATTGAACCCATAGATGTGCCGGCGCCCGTCATAAGGGACCAGCATAACCTCGCGAGCCTGGCCCGGCTCAAATCGCACAGCTGTGCCTGCCGGGATGTCCAATCGCATCCCCAAGGCCGCGTAACGATCAAAATCCAAGGCGGAGTTTGCTTCGGCAAAATGGTAATGGCTGCCGACCTGCACTGGCCGGTCACCGGTATTGGCGACGATTACCAAACGACTGCTGCGTCCTGCGTTGAGCGTCAGTGAACCTTCGGCAGGTATGATCTCACCCGGGATCATTTCGGCCGCTTCATTATCACTGTAATGGTAATGACCGTGATCAATGCCAGCCCAGATGCGAGCATCACGTAATCACTGCCATGGGCATGAATATGGGTATCCGTATGGGCCATGGCTGGGCCGGCCAGAACAAGAGCGGGAAACAGCATGCGGTACATTGGGAACTCCTTGGAAAATTAGCGGATCGGGTTGTGGACAGTCACCAGCTTGGTACCATCCGGAAAAGTGGCTTCGACCTGCACCTCGTGGATCATCTCGGGCACGCCTTCCATGCACTGATCTCGGGTGATCACTTCGGCCCCGGCTTGCATCATGTCGGCGACCGAGCGGCCATCGCGCGCGCCCTCGACCACGGCATCGGTGATCAGGGCGATGGCCTCGGGGTGGTTCAGTTTGACGCCGCGAGCCAGCCGTTTGCGGGCGACCTCGGCGGACATGGCGATCAGCAGTTTGTCTTTTTCACGAGGTGTCAGGTTCATGTCAGAGCATCCAGCATCGGGGCAGCGTGTCGTTGTTCAACCGGCGCAAGACTGGCATCAGCGTTTGGCGCAGGGTAAAGCTGTTTTCGGCGAGAACACGAATGACCAGCAGATCATTGCGGATCAGGGTCGCGCCTGCAGTGTCGGGCAACATTTGACGGATGGGCTCCAGATGAGCTTCGGCGGACTCGGACGCCAAGACGATCAGCGCCATGGCCTTTGCGCCACTGGCAATATGCGGCTTGGACAGGTGCGCGTGCCAATCACCTGAAAACCGCAGCGAATCCAGAAACACCGGAATTCCGTCGCGCCTAATTTCGACCTGATCACGCAGACGGATGCCGGTCAGCAATTCGCCCATGGCCGAGCGCCCGAACACCAAGGGTTCAACAATCAGCGCCTCGGAATTCGGGGCCAGATCGATCCTGAGGCGTCGGTCCAGGGCACTGCCATTGAACAGTATCGTCTCTTGCGGCAACCAGTTCAGACGCGCTTCTGACTCGACTGTCACGTGACTGGCTATTCGTCCAAACTCGTCAGGTCGTGCCTTGTAGACGCGCTCGCAGGCTTGTGTTGTTAGCGTCAGTGCGGTGCCCTCGGCGGCTGTCCCGGAAAACCGGAATGAATCGCCTCCGGTCACACCACCGGCCGTATTCAGAAGAACCGCATCCAGATCAGGTGTCGTGGCTCTGGGAAACAGGCACCTGAATGAGCCGGACTGGTGAAACCTGTCTATCACGCTCCGATTGGCCAGCGGCTTGGTGCGTAAGCTAACAGAACCTATGGCACGCGGTGGCGTTGTGTCCTGGAAAGGCAATATGGCTGCTGCTTGGGAAATAGGGCACCTTTTGACTGTCGTTTGGCGCTCTCTGTTTCTCTGCTGACGCGTCGGAAGACTAATTTACAGTGCCGTAAACGGTCCTATTCCACGTCATCCGCTCAAATTTTGGACGGCGTCGGGCCCGGTAGCCAAAAAATTAGGCACTGACTGCCAAATTCCAAATATACCCCGCAGGCATATTGCTAACTTCGCTGCGATGCAGAAACCGTATGGGTGCCCAAAGCGGAGAGAGTTCGCAGGGTGTGTGACGGCTGCGCGAATTGGACCTCGAACACAACCGCCACACGTAAACGCAACAACAGTTGCGGGGATCAGGTAGAAGAAGAGTGTGCCTTTGTGCAAGCCCTCTCTCCCGGCCCCGCCAGGAGGATTACATGAAATCGCTCAAATCCACGCTCGCCGGATCGGCTGTATTTGCTGTCATGGCCACCGCAGCCTTGTCGGACGAAGACACAATCAAGGTTGGCGTGCTGCATTCGCTTTCAGGCACGATGGCAATCTCGGAGACGACGCTAAAAGACACCATGCTGATGCTGATCGACCAGCAAAACGCCAAGGGCGGGCTGTTGGGTAAACAGCTTGAGGCGGTTGTGGTTGATCCGGCTTCGGACTGGCCCCTGTTTGCCGAAAAAGCGCGCGAGCTGCTGACGGTACACGAGGTGGATGTGATCTTTGGCAACTGGACATCGGTAAGCCGCAAATCGGTTCTGCCGGTAATCGAAGAACTGAACGGTCTGCTGTTCTATCCTGTTCAGTATGAGGGCGAAGAAAGCTCGAAAAACGTCTTCTATACCGGTGCTGCCCCGAACCAGCAGGCGATTCCTGCAACCGATTACTTCCTTGAGGAACTCGGGGTCGAGAAATTTGCGCTGCTTGGAACAGACTACGTCTATCCCAGGACCACCAACAATATCCTTGAAAGTTATCTGAAGCAGAAGGGCGTCGCGGATGACGACATCTTCGTCAATTACACACCCTTTGGCCATTCCGACTGGTCCAAGATTGTGGCTGATGTGGTTGCGCTGGGCGCAGATGGTAAGAAGGTCGGTGTGATCTCGACCATCAATGGTGACGCCAATATCGGCTTCTATAAGGAATTGGCGGCGGCTGGCGTGTCGGCAGATGACATTCCGGTCGTGGCGTTCTCGGTCGGGGAAGAGGAACTGTCGGGCTTGGATACCACCAACCTTGTGGGTCATCTGGCCGCGTGGAACTACTTTCAGTCGGCTGACACGGACGCCAACGCCAAGTTCGTTGAGACCTGGAAAGCCACCATGGGCAAAGACCGCGTGACCAACGACCCGATGGAGGCGCATTACATCGGTTTCAACATGTGGCTGAACGCCGCGACCGAAGCCGACTCGACACAAGTCGACGCAGTACGCGCCGCAATGTACGGGCAGGAGTTCCCGAACCTGACCGGTGGCACCGCTGTGATGCTGCCGAACCACCACCTGGCCAAGCCGGTTCTGATTGGTGAGATCCAGGACGATGGGCAGTTCGACATCATCAGCGAGACCGACGTTGTGCCGGGTGACGCGTGGACCGATTTCCTTCCGGAATCGGCAGTTCTGGTGTCGGATTGGAAAGAACTGGGCTGCGGTATGTACAACACCGAGACCAAGACCTGCGTTCAGACCCTGTCGAACTACTAAGCCTCCTGAAAGGCGGGTGTCACCACCCGCCTTGTTTCAAGACAACCAGGTTTCCCTACATGTTAAGACTTTACCTCGCGGGCCTCGCATTCCTTTGCACCTGCCTGACCGCCAACGCGCAAGACACCGGACTGCAACCGATCCTTCAGGAACATCGTGAGATCATCGCCAAAAGCTCGCGTAAAACCATCAAGCCGGCGATCGATGCGATTGCATCCAGCGGATTGCCCCAAGCGCAGGCGATGCTTGAGACATGGGCCACCAAGGACATGTGGATACGCAAGTCTGACGGTCTGTTCTTTTCTGGCCAGAAAGGTGAGGGGCGGTCGTATGAACTGACCGACTTCGATACAGGTGACGTCGTCGGCACGTTCGAGAAATCCGAGTTGAAGCAGCTGAAACCCAACAGTGGTATCCGCGCTATGATCAGGACAGCCCTGGTCCAGTTCCAGCTGACGGACCCGGATCGCGCGAAGCGTCTGGCCGCATTGCAGTCGATCCAGCGTGATCCCCAAGGAGCCTTACTGGAGCCCCTACGTGCGTCGATTTCCAATGAACCTGATGCAGATCTGAAGGCTCAGAAACAGCGGCTTGAACGATTGCTGACGATTGGATTTGACGACGATACCGCAACTCGCGTGGCCGCGATCGAAGAAATGTCCGGCGATCTGAGCGTTGATGTGCGTGCGGCTCTGAACCCTTTGGTCGTCACCTCCCGGCACGCGGCAGCCGAATTGCCCACGGACCTGAACGTCGCCGCTATTCTTGAACCGGGCTCACACGGTCTAACGTCTGACCAAGCGTATGACTTGCTCGTCGCAAGAAACCTTGCCGCACCGCGTGTTTCAGCGGACGGCATCAGAGCGGCACTGGCAGCCAACGTCGATGGGGGCCGCGTAGGTGGTATTCCCGTCGCACGGCTATATTCTGATGAAATGCGAGCGCGTGCATATGCCTCTCTGGCTGATGCGGGGCTTGTTCCCGTCTTAGTAACCAGCGCAGATGTCGCCACCGCAGTGAACACGCATGTTTTCTACGAAACCTACAGCGAGCCGTCTGCAGAAGTCACCGAAGCAGCCGAGAGGGCTCTGGAACAGATCGAGCTGAAAGTTGGCGTGAACCAATCGCTCGATCTGACACTGGACGCGATCTCGTTGGCGTCGATCTATTTCCTCGCGGCAATCGGTTTGGCCATTACTTTCGGCGTGATGGGCGTGATCAACATGGCCCATGGTGAGTTCATCATGATGGGTGCCTATACCGGCTATGTGGTGCAGCAGTTCATCCCCGACCATACGCTGTCGATCATCGTCGCCATCCCGATGGCCTTTGCCGTCACCTTTGCAATGGGCGTCGCGATGGAGCGGCTGGTGATCCGCTGGCTTTATGCCCGCCCGCTGGAGACACTTCTGGCGACGTTTGGTATCTCGATTGCCCTGCAGCAACTGGCCAAGAACATCTTTGGCACACAGGCCCGGCCGCTGACCGCGCCCGGCTGGCTGGACGGGGCATGGGTGCTGAACGACGTGGTCTCGATCAGCTACATCCGCATTGCGATCTTTGTGTTGGCGATGATCTTTCTGGGGCTGTTCCTCTACATCATGAAACGGACAAGGCTGGGGCTTGAGATGCGCGCGGTGACGCAGAACCCGCGCATGGCGGCGTCAATGGGGATCAATCCCGGGCGCGTGAATATGCTGACCTTTGGGCTTGGCTCGGGCATCGCCGGGATCGCCGGGGTTGCGATTGGCCTATTCGCCAAAGTCACGTCCGATCTGGGCAGCGACTATATCGTGCAAAGCTTCATGACCGTGGTAGTCGGCGGCGTCGGCAACATCTGGGGTGCGCTGGCGGGGGCCGGGATGATCGGTTTCTTGCAAAAAGGGATCGAGTGGACGAACCCATCGAATACCCTTGCAGCGCAAACCTACATGATCGTCTTCATCATCATTTTCATCCAGTTCAGGCCAAGGGGCATCATCGCCCTCAAAGGCCGCGCGGCGGGGGACTGATCCATGGAACGCAGCTTTGTCGCCAAGAACCCATCCGTTCTGGTCTTTCTCGCCATCCTGTCATTGTTCACCCTCGGGGTGACTGTCCTTTCCGAAGGGTTTGGGATCGGCGTGATCTCGACCAGCTTCGTCAAGACGCTGGGCAAGACACTGTGCCTGTGCCTGATCGCTGTGGCGATGGATCTGGTCTGGGGGTTCACCGGCATCCTCTCGCTTGGCCATTTCGCCTTTTTCGGGCTGGGCGGCTACATGATCGGCATGTGGCTGATGTACGAACGTACGCGTTTGATCGTGGTCGAGTCGCTCTCACAATCCGAAATCCCGCCGACACCTACCGAGGTCGTTGACGCCATCGGCACACAAATCTTTGGCGTGGTCGGATCGTCAGAATTTCCGTTGATCTGGGCCTTTTCGGGCAGTCTGGCATTGCAATTGGCGATGGTCGTTCTGGTGCCCGGGCTGTTGGCGTTGATCTTCGGTTGGCTCGCCTTCCGCAGCCGCGTTACTGGCGTGTATCTGTCGATCCTGACCCAAGCGATGACCTTAGCACTGGCCCTGTATCTGTTTCAGAACGACAGCGGCTTGCGTGGCAACAATGGCCTGTCCGGTCTGCAGAACCTGCCGAATGTCACCGCTTCGCAAGACGTGGTGTCCATCTGGTTCCTCTGGGCCTCCTCTCTGGCCTTGGGGCTGGGCTACATCTTGGCGGCTTGGATCGTCTCGGGCAAGTTTGGCTCAGTCATCCGGGGCATCCGCGACAACGAGGCACGCGTGCGGTTCCTTGGCTATTCCGTCGAAGTCTACAAACTGACCGTGTTCACCCTGACCGCTTGCATCGCGGCCATCGCGGGCGCGCTCTATTACCCGCAGGCAGGCATCATCAATCCCGAGGAAATGGCCCCGATCGCGTCTATCTATCTGGCCGTATGGGTCGCCATCGGCGGGCGGGGTCGCCTGTATGGTGCGGTCATCGGCGCGGCGTTCGTCAGCCTGCTCAGCACATGGTTCACGGGCGGGCAGGCCCCGGATATACCGCTGGGTTTCTACACGATCAAATGGGTCGACTGGTGGCAGGTGCTGCTGGGCGTATCCTTCGTTCTGGTTACCCTGTTTGCCCCCCAGGGAATAGGCGGCTTATTCGATATCTGGAGCAACCGGCGACACCCTGATCGCCACGGTGCCAACTTAGGCCCTGATGACGGCGCGCTGCGTGAAAAGGAGGCAATCGAATGAATACTCTGCTTGAGGTTAGCGGTGTTTCGGTCACTTTCGACGGTTTCCGAGCCATCAACAACTTGTCGTTCCGGATCGGCGAGACCGAGCTTCGAGCCGTGATCGGTCCAAACGGGGCGGGAAAGACCACGTTCATGGACATCATCACAGGCAAGACCCGGCCCGATGAAGGACGCGTCATCTGGGGAAAGAAATCCGTACCTTTGTTGGGAATGTCGGAAGCAAAGATTGCGCAGGCCGGGATCGGACGGAAATTTCAAAAACCAACGGTTTTTGAAGACCAAACTGTGCACGACAACCTGCTGATGGCGCTTAAGAACAAACGTGGCTGGCTGCACGTGCTTTTTTATCGAACTTCCGCAGGCGATTTGCAGAAAGTTGAAGATCTGGCCGCCGAAATCGGCCTGCAACAGGACTTAAACCGCAAAGCTGGCGAACTGAGCCACGGTCAAAAGCAGTGGCTGGAAATCGGCATGCTGCTGGCCCAGGAGCCACGTCTCTTGTTGGTGGACGAACCTGCCGCCGGCATGACCCCGCTCGAGCGCGAACACACAACCGACTTGCTGGTTCAGGCTGCCGGAACCCGCGCCGTGGTCGTGGTGGAACATGATATGGAGTTTGTCCGGCGTTTGAATTGCAAAGTCACGGTGCTGCACGAAGGGTCTGTCCTGGCCGAGGGCAGTCTTGATCACGTGACATCTAATCAGGACGTTATTGACGTATATCTGGGGCGTTAAACAATGCTGAAGCTGACCGATCTGACTCTACATTATGGGCATTCGCAAATCCTCAACGGGATTTCCATGGAAGCCAGACAAGGTGAAGTAACCTGCGTGATGGGGACCAACGGTGTCGGGAAAACCAGCCTGATGAAAGCAATATCAGGTTCGCATCCTCGTTCGGGTGGCAATATGGAACTCGGCGGCAAGAAACTGGGTGTTTTGCCTGCTCATCTGATGGCCTGGAAAGGCGTGGCCTATGTCCCTCAGGGCCGCGAGATTTTCCCTTTGCTCTCGGTTCGCGAAAATCTTGAAACAGGTTTCTCCTGCTTGCCCGCCAGCGAACGTTTCGTGCCAGATGAAATTTTTGATATGTTCCCAGTTCTTAAACAAATGCAACACCGGCGCGGAGGCGACCTTTCTGGTGGTCAGCAACAGCAGCTGGCGATCGCGCGGGCATTGATCACGCGGCCACGCCTGCTGCTGTTGGACGAGCCGACCGAAGGCATTCAGCCCAACATCATCCAACAAATAGGCGAAGTCATCCGACACCTCAGAACGACCAGCGGAATGGCAATCATCCTGGTCGAGCAATACTTCGATTTCGCTTATGATCTTGCGGACAGATTTATCGCACTGCGACGCGGGGAAGTCTTGATCAATGGCACTAGGGAAGACGTGTCGCGTGACCAGCTAATGCAGGCCGTAACAGTCTAGCGCTGATACCTGGAATTGGCTGTTGGTGGAATCGTGAAACTCAAATTTGTCCTGCATTGAAGCTTGGGACAAGGTTTGATGCTCTAAAACACGTTCAAATTAGAGATGCATGTTTCTTGAACACTGTCGTTCAGAGCTTCTCGTCTTGATAGATGATTACTTTCGGAAAGACCGACTGGTTGCGTATCCGATCAAGGTTAGGCATCGGCGTGCGTTGTCAGCAATGTTGTGCTGCACGATGGTCATTTCTAACTACCGCGAAGTGGCGTCTTTGGATATTAAGGCATTGTTACTCGTCCGAACGTTCGCAAACGGAGAAACTGCTGCGTTGTCAAATATCCGCCGCTGCGGCCGCAAACACCTTCTGCGTCACCAGCGTTTGAATATCCAGAAGTCCGGAGTGTCCGGAGGCTGTGTGGAAACGCACCGGATCTAGTCTTTTTCTGAGCTTGTGAGTTTTGTTGCGGTTGTTTCGCTGGATTTTTCATTTTCGTGTCT
>NZ_JBQFQX010000023.1:0-54618 GCF_056537105.1 Ruegeria sp. CH11 | reverse complement strand
TCATTGACCGAGGAGTCTCATTGCTGCGTTGCCGCCCGTTGGCGAAAGGTTTTCTGCAGGCTCAATATGTCGAGCTGAAATAGAGCACGCAAAGCTTTCCTACTGTAATATTGGCGGGCTTCTTAGCTGAGTTGCCTGATCAATTATCCAGCTGCAAAACTTTTTTGTGTCTTCTCTGTCCGCAGCCGCGTTTATCAAATAGAAATAGTCCCGCTCGATCTCCAAGAAGCCATCCAACTTTCGCAAAGTCCCGTCGGCGAGATACGGATCGACCAATGGATTTCCTGCCAAGGCGATACCTTGTCCGGCGATCGCGGCTTGCAGCATGTTGATATAAGTATTCAAAGCTACTCCGCTGGACTCGGTTGGTAGCACCAGGCCATTTGCTTTGAACCAATGCGGCCAGCGGGCACCGGGTCGATAGATGCCAGACAAATGAAGCAAGTTCTCCTTTGTCAGATCAGCGGCTTCTGACAGGGCCGTATTTGGGGTGTATTTGGGGCTAAGCACCGGGAAAATGCGTTCTTGCAGCAGCGGAGTTACGTTGTCTCCGGGTGGTTTGTCCTTGGAATAGCGGATCGCAACATCGATGCTTTCGGCGGCAAGGTCCAATTTGCGATCGGTGACGACGAGGTTCAGCTCAACCTCCGGGAATTGATTGCTGAAGTCCACTAACCGCGGCATAAGCCAGTAGGTCGCAAATGCAGTGGTCGTGGTTACTGTCAGCGGGGTATCACCTGACGTCTTTGAGACATTCAGAACGGCGTTTGCAATTTGGTGCAAAGCCGGAGCCACCTCGGCCTCCAACATCCTGCCTGCCAGAGTCAAAGATACTTTTCGGTGATCCCTGACAAACAGCGTCGTACCAAGCGCTTGTTCAAGCTCGGCAATCTGGCGGCTGACCGATACGCGCGTGACACCCAGTTCTTCTGCGGCACGCGTAAAGTTGGAATTTCTGCATGCCGCTTCGAAGGTAATCAAATGGGGAAGCTTTGTAAGAGTTTTGCGCAGGTTTACCATAACGTATTGGTTAACATTGTGGATGGTATTTTGGAACTTCACAACTGCGTTCAGATCACAAAAAATCACCCCAAGAAGAGAACCGGCTGGACTGGCCTTAGAAAATTCTGGGAGGAAAACATGACAAACTTTTCCAATCTTGCACGCACCGCGGCAATAGCAACCGTACTTGGGGTCCCGGCAATTGCTGCGGAACAGCCCGGCGCAGGTGTTGATGTCTCACCCATCAAGGGATCGCCCGCCAACGCTTGGTTTCAGCATATGGTCGTGCAACAAGGCCTTGAGGCGTTAGGCTATAACGTCGAAGAAACCTTGGAAGCCGACTTCCCGGCGGTTCATCTGGCCGTCGCGTCTGGCGACGCCGACTATACCTTTAATCACTGGAAGCCCCTGCATAACGAATTTTTTGACAAATCCGGGGGCGAAAGCACCATGTCTCGCGTCAAGGCTGGAATTACCGGCGCGGGCCAAGGGTTCTTTATCGACAAGAAGACAGCCGAAACGAACGGCATAACCAGCGTCCAACAATTTTCCGATCCTGCCGTTGCCACCCTGTTTGATGCAGACGGCGACGGGCGCGCCAACCTGTCCGGCTGCAATCCCGGTTGGGGGTGTGAAATCGCGATAGAGGATCACCTGGACAATCTGAACCTGCGCGACACAGTTCAACATGATCAAGGAAGCTATTTCGCGATCATGGCGGACACCATTACGCGATACAACGAGGGGGGTGCCATTCTGTACTACACTTGGACGCCGAACTGGATCAGCGACGTCCTGGTCCCCGGAGAAGACGTGGTGCAGATCGGCGTTCAAAGCGACGGCGAGATGGATGCAGGGTTTGCTGTGAACGACGTCTATATCGTCGCCAACAATGAATTCCTTGAAGAAAACCCCGCCGCTGCAAAGTTCTTTGAACTTGTCGACATTCCGATCAGCGCCGTCAACGCGGCACAGGTCAAACTGCGCGATGGTGAAAACACACTGGAAGATTTCCAGCGCCACGCCGCAGATTGGATTGCCGAAAACCAAGCGCAATTCGACGGTTGGGTGGCCGAGGCCGCAGCCGCCGCAAACTAACTCTCCCCGAAGACTTTGGGGCGGCTTACCCGGCCGCTCCGGTTTTTTGAAGGAACAAGACAATGGCTGATGCACAGATCGAATGTCGTGACCTCTGGAAAATCTACGGCAACCGTTCGGACGAAGCTATGAAGGCGGTGCTGGCTGAGGGGCTTTCGAAAGAGGACGTGCGCGACAGATACGGCTGCGTTCTTGGCGTTCGCGATGCGAGTTTCAGCGTCAGGAAAGGCGAAATCTTCTGCATCATGGGGCTGTCAGGATCAGGCAAGTCCACCCTTGTGCGCCATGTCAACAGGCTGATCGAACCGACGTCGGGCCAAATTCATGTGGCAGGTCAGCGTGTGGACACGATGGGCGAAGAGGAGCTTCGTCAATTGCGGGCCGAAACGATTGGAATGGTTTTTCAGCATATGGCGCTGTGGCCTCATCGAACCTTGGGCGAAAATGTCGGTTTCGGGCTCGAAGTCCGCGGCATTGATTTGCAAACACGGCGAGAGGCGGCAGTCAAAGCGCTGGAAGCCATGGATCTTGGCGGCTGGATCGACCACTACCCCGATCAGCTGTCGGGCGGCATGCAGCAACGTGTGGGTCTGGCCCGCGCCTTGGCAGCCGACCCTGAAATTCTGCTGATGGACGAGCCATTCTCGGCGCTTGATCCTTTGATCCGTCGGCAATTGCAGGACCAGTTTCTGAACCTGTCGGCGCATATGCACAAAACCACGCTGTTCATCACCCATGATCTGGATGAGGCCATCCGGATGGGAGATCACATCGCCATCATGAATGATGGGGAAATTGTGCAAATCGGCACTCCCGAAGAAATCGTCACCAGCCCCAAAGACGACTATGTCGCCGAGTTTGTTAAAGGCATCAGCCGTGTCGCGCTGGTCCGGGCGGAAACCATCATGGAACCGCTGAACGGGCGGGACGCCACTGACAAAACTATACGCGTTGATGCTGAGTTGGGAGAGATCATTGATCTCTTCATGGACGATCAATCTCCGGTCACCGTTGTCAGCGCGGATCATACATCCGTCGGACAGATCACCATCAAAGACGCGTTGACCGCGTTGCGTGGGTAAGGGACGAATTCATGGATATCTGGAACATCTTTGACACTGAATGGGTCCCCGTCGGCACATGGGTCGAAACCTTCCTGCAATGGGTGGTGACCAACTTCCGCTTCATCTTTCAGGCCATCAAAGTCCCGTTCGAAATCGTTCTAACCGGATTGGAGGACGCTCTGACCCAGGCCCCTGACCTGCTGGTTCTGGCGTTGATCATTTTGGTGGCCTGGCAGGCAGGCGGTCGCCGTCTGGGCCTGATCTCGGCGGCCTGTATGCTTGCCATCGGCCTGATGGGCGCATGGGAAGAAAGCATGACCACCCTGTCCATCGTTCTGACATGCGTTGTGTTCTGTTCATTGATCGGCATTCCGCTGGGTGTGTACTCGGCCAAGAATGATCGGTTCTGGACGGTCCTGCAGCCCATGCTCGACCTGATGCAAACGATCCCGTCCTTTGTCTATCTGGTGCCCATCGTGATGCTGTTCTCGATCGGCAATGTCTCAGGCGTGATCGTGACCTTCATCTACGCTTTGCCACCGGTGGTGCGCCTGACCAATCTGGGCATCCGACAGGTTCGTGGCGATATGGTCGAGGCCGCGCGCGCGTTTGGGGCCTCAAACCGGCAGACGCTATACAAGGTCGAGCTACCTTTAGCGATGCCGACAATCATGGCCGGCGTGAACCAGACCATCATGATGGCGCTGAGTATGGTTGTGGTGTCTTCGATGATTTCCGTGACCGGTCTGGGCCAGATGGTTCTGCGCGGCATCGGTCGGCTGGACATGGGTCTTGCGACCGTTGGCGGGCTGGGCATCGTATTCCTGGCCATCGTCATTGACCGCGTATCGCAAAGCTTCGGCATTTCATCGCGCGAACGCGGTCACAAGAAATGGTACGAAACCGGCCCGGTTGGATATGTCCGCAGCCTGATGGGACGGGGGTGACATGACCGACTCTCGCCCAAATATCCTGTTCTTTCAGGTCGATCAGCTAACCGCCACTGCCCTGCAAGCCTACGGGGACAAAATTTGCCATTCCCCAACTATCGATGGGTTGGCCGCGCGTGGTGTGGTGTTTGAGAACGCCTATTGCAACTACCCTCTCTGTGCGCCGTCCCGCTTTTCGATGGCAACAGGGCAGTTGTCGTCGAAAGTTGGCGCCTATGACAACGCAGCAGAGTTTTCGGCCGAAATCCCAACGTACGCGCATTATCTGCGTGCGGCAGGCTATCAAACAGCCCTGTCCGGCAAAATGCATTTCATTGGCCCGGATCAGTACCACGGGTTTGAAAAACGCCTGACAGCAGATCTCTACCCCGGTGATTTCGCATGGGTTCCCAACTGGGAACACGAGGGCAAACGCGACACCAATGATCCCCGTGCGGTGCGTATTGCCGGAATCTGCGAACGGTCCGTCCAGATCGATTATGACGAAGAGGTCACCTTCAAGGCGATACAGCATATATATGATATGGCGCGCAGTGACAACGAACGCCCATTCTTCCTGCAGGTCTCTTACACCCATCCGCACGAACCCTATCTGTGTCGGAAGGAATTCTGGGATCTTTACGAAGGCAAAGACATCCCCATGCCCGCTGTGGGGGCTTTGTCAGAAAACCAACATGACCCCCACTCCGTGCGCCTGCTCAAGGATTTCGGCATGTTGGGCATTCAGTTCAGCGACGAGGATGTCGCCCGCGCCATCCGCGCATACTATGGATCAATCAGCTACATCGACAGCCTGATGTCCCGGGTCATGGATGCCTTACGGGCAACCGGCGCGGACAAGAACACCGTGATCTTGTTCACTTCGGATCACGGCGAAATGCTGGGTGAACGTGGCATGTGGTTCAAGAAGCATTTCTATGAGAAGTCCCTGCGCATTCCCCTGATCATCGCTGGCCCCGGTATCGCACCACAACGGGTTCAGGAATTGACTTCACTTGTCGATCTTCTTCCCACACTGAACAGCATTGTCGAAATTGAGGAACCTGTGGAGTCGTTGGAAGGCGTGAATCTGCTGTCTCTGCTGGACAAAGGTAATCCACCGCCTGAACGTGCGGTCTATGCCGAGTATTTGGCCGAGGCGACTAAGGTTCCGATGTTCATGATCCGCCATGGGAGTTACAAGTTCATTTACTCGTCACATGACGGGAACATGCTTTTTGATCTATTGGACGACCCGAATGAGCTTACAAACCTTGCACACGCCGAGGTCCATCGCGAATTGGTCGACGGATTTATCCAAGAAGTCGCAAAAAAATGGAATGAAGCTGAATTGATGCAACGCATCATCCTTAGTCAGAAGCGACGCGCCCTGGTTCGCAAGGCAATGGGGCAAGGCATCAAGCAACGTTGGAACCACGGTGAGTCTGAAACCGACAAAGTTCTGTGGTACCGCGGAGAACAGGGCTACAATGAATGGGCGTTCGACTATATCTGACCCCAAGCCAATGAGCCACCATTTGTAATGGCAGTCTCGGCCCAGAGCCGACCTAGATTGCGACTATTGATTTCTGCAGCGCCAAAGCCCCGTGTCGTAGCTGGTCTGTCGAAAGCTGTTCGGCTTGACCAGTTCAACCATGGCCGCGAACTCGGCCGCCCAGCTTTGTGTTTGCGCATTCAGAGCCTCCATATCGCGCCGATTGGTCCAATCGTTCACGCAAAGCCAAATGGCGTTTTCACCTTGGTCCACTCTGCGATAGAGAAGCGCGTCGTTCTGGTTCAAACTATACGATCTCAACGTGTTTCGGCGCACGCAGATCATCTGCGCCCACTTACTGGGTCATTCCACCTTTCAATCGTCTGAGTGGCATATGCAAGGCTGTCGGACGGTCGTCAGGTTGCCTTATGAGTTCTTCTGAACCGAAACGGAATTCATCCGCACGGATCGCCGAGAGGCGGATCAGAAGAAAATCGCAAGTCCGGTCATTGAGACAACCAAGAAAAGAATGGTCATGATTCCGCCAGAGCGAACGAAATCGACGACCCGGTAACCTGCCGGCCCCATGATCAACGCGTTCACCTGGTGAGTCGGGATCAAAAATGAGTTCGACGTTGAAATTGCCACCGTGAGAGCAAATACAGCCGGGTTACCACCAGCCGATACGGCAATGGAAACTGCTAGCGGCACGAGCAAAACAGTTGCACCTACATTGGACATGACCAGCGTGAACGCCGTTGCCAGAACGGCTATTCCTGCTTGCAAAGACCATATCGGCCAACCCTTTAGGAGGGCCAACACGTGAGCTGCAATCCAATCCGCAGTACCGGTGTTCTGGACTGCCTGGCCCAACGGGATCAGCGAAGCGAGCAGAAAAACTGTACTCCAACTAATCGACTCGTAGGCTTCGTCTATCGAGAGCACCCGGCTCAACACCATCCCAATAGCGCCAATCAACAGGCATAATGACAAGCGCAGATCGGAAAACAGGATTAAGCTCAACGCGATCAGGAAGAAGGCAAGCGCCCATCCAACCTTGTGTGGCCGTAGCTCTTCCTGGGGAAAATCCGAGGTTACGACGACAAAATCCCTGTCTGACTTCAGTCGAGTCAGACGGTCCCACTGGACGTGTACCACACACGTATCACCAGCTTGCAAAGGAACTTGCCCGATATGCGTGGCCGAATGATCTTCGGTTTCTACATGGCTCAGTGTTTCTTCGCCGCGCTGAATGGCCAACAGAGACAAACCATGTGTCTGACGGAGACGCAAATCAATCGGAGTCTGGCCGATCACTGAAGAACTGGGCGGAATGACGACCTCTGCAACCCCCGATTGGGTCGCGGCGAAGTCATCTGCAAAGACATCTAGTTGGGGTAGGATCTCTAAGCCGTAGGGTTCAGCGAACTGATACTCAACCACACGGCGCAGGCCAAGCACTGCAAGCCGCGCTGGCGCTTCGATCTTGGTATCAGCCATCGGCGCGATGACTTTGTGGCCGCGATAGGATGTGCCAAGAATGTACATGTTATGGGCGACCATTAGGTCCGCGAGCGTTTGCCCGATGATGATCGAGCCTTCAGGAACACGTATCTCAAACATATCGGCCCTAAGCCCATAGGTGTTTTCGACATATGTTTGCATGGACCGAGCTGAGCTTGCGTCTTCTCCACGCTCTCGCTGCGCTGGGAGGACCCAACGACCAAAGAGCACAAAGTAAAGCACCCCCGTCAGCACCAGCATCACACCGATAGGCGTGACTGAAAACAACCCAAATGTCTCCATTTGTTGGTCAGACGGAAGGGATGAGTTTGCCGAAACAATCAGGTCATTCAACAGGATGAGGGGCGACGACCCGACCAATGTGATAGTCCCACCCAGTATCGCGCAAAACCCCATGGGCATCAGCAACCTACTCAACGGGATTTCCGTACGTGCTGAGATGCGGCTAACAACAGGCAGAAAAAGCGCGGCAGCCCCGACGTTCTGCATGAAGGAGCTGATGACACCAACCGTTGTTGAAATTATCGGAATTATCCGGGCCTCTGTCGTGCCTCCATTCTTGAGGATCAAGGCCGCAACCTTTGACATAAGTCCAGTCTTATCAAGCCCAGCCCCAATTACCATCACTGCGATGATGGACATCACAGCGTTTGAGGAGAAACCTTCAAAAAGCTTTGATATATCGGCTAGATTACCTAGTCCCGGTAGATAGCTCAGCGCGCCAAGCAGCACCATTACAAGAATTGCGGCAACATCGATCCGAATAATCTCGGTAACAAAAAGTAAGACCGTAAAAGACAACAGACTCAGTACCGCTATCATTTCGTAGGTCAGTGTTGGTAATTCCATATCGTACTCCCAACCCAACGTTACCTGACTAGCAGCAAATACGAAGGACCAACTCTGCGCCGCAGATAAGGCCAAAATCCATCAAGCCGATTCACGCGGCTTATTTTATCGGACGTGATATCTGCTGAAACCTGGATATCGCCAACCCAAAGAGACGCTGATGACCGGCGTGTTCTGAGCGGAATTATTATCCTCAGTCGCAATCGGTTGCGGTGGTCTAGTGCCCCTCGCGAATATCGGCCGCCACAGACACGATACAACAGTTTGAAGCGGTGGAGCGAAAGGGCGTGTTTGTTCGGATCATGTCTGGGTTGGCAACGAAGGGGGCTGATCGCAAGACCATCAAGAATGTCACGACCTACCTCTAGGCGCACCGAACAGCCTCCTGCCTGCGGTTAGAAGAACGGGGCGCAGCAGGCTAATCAGGCGAACCAATGGCGGTATGGACACGAAGTTGCATGCAGTTACCAATAGTCTCGGACGCCCAAAACGCTTCTTCAAATCCGCTGAACTGAGCAATTCAATTGCCAATTGTTCAATTCCTGTTTCCTGCTTACCTTGCGACGACAAGTTCGCAATGGAATGGAAATGAGGTCTTGATGCAGCCGCACGCAATTGTTCTCGTTCATGGCCTTTGGCATGGCGGGTGGTGTTGGTCTCGGGTTGCGGAAATACTCAGAAGTCGGGACTATCGTGTTGATACCCCTACCAATACCGGTGTCGGGGAACGATCCCATTTACTGACCAAAGATATTACCCTTGAGACATTTGTTCAGGATATCGTGCAACATATCCTCTATGAGCAATTGCAGGACATTATTCTTGTTGGCCACAGTTTTGGAGGTGCCACAGTCACTGGCGTCGCTGACAAAATCCGCGATAGGATTGCCAAGCTGGTCTACCTCGACGGTGCTATTTTGGAATCCGGCGAAACGTGGATGAGCCTTCTCGACGCGGATCTCGCCAAAGCAAGGACAGACCTGGCGCGATCCAGCAGCGGTGGGCTTTCATTGCCTCCGGTAAAACCGGCTGCAATGGGTGTGGCCAAGGATGAAGACGCTGCGTTTATCGAATCCCGCCTGACACCGCACCCGTTTTCAACGATGACAACCGCGCTGGATCTTGAACGACCAGCGGGGGATGGGTTGGATGTGCACTACATTCAATGCATGGATCCACCCTACCCGCCGGCCAATCTGTCGCTGGCCCGGGCCCATGAGAAACACTGGCCAGTCACTCAGATTGCGACCGGTCACGATGCAATGGTTCTGGCGCCTGCGCTGGTAGCAGACGAAATCGACCGAATTGCTGGATCAACACAATAGTTTTTCGCACCCCCGATTAAGCGCGCTTTGGCGCTGTCGTTCGAGGCAGATTTTCACCTAAGGCACGGGCTTTCACCTAGGCCATCTCGTTCCCGGGGCTTCTGCGACCGCACAACGTAGTCTACACCTTGGAACAAGCTGGATTAAGGAGAAGCCCATGCCGGTATCTGGGTCGCCGCTGAGGGTATCGGCGGATTTGACAGACTTGCTTCGTGCGGGTTTGTCAGCAAACCCCGACGGGATCGCGCTTTATGCGTTGGATGGTGCTCTGACTTGGCGAGAGATTGATGCCGCCTGTACCCGGCTTGCTCGGAGTTATCTGAAAATAGGACTGCGGCCGGGCGACCGCGTGGCATCAATCATGCCGAACCGGGCGGCCCTGGTGATCCACTATCTGGCATGTATGCGCGCCGGTTTGGTGGCAATGCCGCTCAACTATCGTTACTCGGCTGCGGACATAGATTATGCCCTCGAATTGGCGGCACCTGCAGCGCTATTGGTGCATAGTGAGCGGGTCAATGATATTTCCGCTGTCTCTGGCATAGCGCGATTGCCAGTGGGGCTGATAGCGCATGCCGGCAAATTGGAAGGCGCGTTTGACTTTGAAGACCTTGTGGACGCCGAGAGTGAAGAAGCCCTGCCTGAAGTTCAGGCGGAGGCTCCGGCCTTCATATTTTTCACCTCCGGGACCACTGGCAAACCGAAAGGCGTAACGCATAGCCATGCTAGTATGGGAAGTATGGTTGCGAGCAATGCTCAAGGGTTGGGGCTGGTGCCACAGGACGTGGTTTTGCCTGCCTCGTGGATTTCCCATACTGCCGGATTACGCCTCACGCTCGCTGGGCTTTGGGTCGGCGCCAAGACGACTATTGCGCGGAATTTTACACCGGAAGAGTTGTTGGGGTTATTGCGGCAGACACGACCGACAGTCGCGCAAATCCTGCCTGCGCCGTTGGCGGCGTTGCTAACATCGCCCGGCGCAGCACGAGACGACTTTACCTCTCTGAAAACGATGATGGCGGGAGGAGACAAGCCGTCGCAAACAGTGGTCGAGGCGTTCAAAGCGCTGGCAGGCGTACCGATTGGATCGTTCTACGGGATGACGGAAATGGGAACATCTCATTCCAACACGCATGGAGGCGCCGAAAAAACCGGTGCGGTGGGACCGAACAATCCGGGATATGTCTCAGAGCTTCGAAATGAGGCCGGGGAGGAAGTCCCTGTGGGTGCGGACGGTCGGCACTGGGTCAAGAGCCCAAGCATGATGACCGAGTATTGGAACAACCCGGAGGCGACTGCAGCGGCCTTTCGAGACGGTTGGCTCGACACCGGTGATCTGATGCAGCGAGATGCGGATGGCTATTTTTGGTTCCGGGGGCGCCAGAAACAGATCATCGTGCATGATGGCTCAAATATCAGCCCGGCAGAGGTCGAAGATGCGTTAACGGCACATCCAGCTGTCGCGGCAGCTGTGGTGGTTGGGGTGCGAGACGAGATGCATGGTGAGGATGTTTGGGCATTCGTGAGTATGGCGGAAGGTGCTGCATCAGTTGACGTCAATGAAGTAATTGACTTCGCGCGGGAGCGGATTGGCTACAAAGCGCCAGATGTAGTTAAGGTATTAAAAGCGCTTCCGTTAACAATGGGTGGCAAGCTTGACAGGATGGCGCTGAAGCGATTAGCGGCCGATGAGAGCGGTCCTGCGCACGTGTTGTAAGCCTTGGACATTCGGGCAGCAGCCGCAGCCAGATCCACGATACTCTATACCGAAAACACTGTGCGATGACTCGGGTACCAAGCAACGCATGCTGCATCGTAAACCGATGACCTTTGCCGCCAAAAGCTAACATTGCTCAAAGTGAAAAGCGAAAGAAGACGACGCCATCGAAGTGACAGCGCCGCAATATTGCGCTGGACCCTGCAAATGCAGGGCTGGCCCGCGCGGTTCTGCCCATCTTTATCGGAAACACGCAACCGGGTCTCAAACCAGTTTCACCACTGATTGCTGACCTGGCATATGACCAGTGGCTGGTCACGCATTATGAAGACCGGTTTATTGCAGAGGTGATAGATGTCGTTGATCGCACGCTTGCAGTGATGTCAGAAGCTTGTAAAAACCGGTGAATCGATGCAGCAAATGCCTATTCACCCAACCTTTCCATCAATCTGGCATAGGCTGTTTGGCCGCGTCGGAATGTTGGCAAACGGAAGAACTCGTCCGGGGCATGTTGGTTCTCATCCTCATGTCCGAACGCAAACATGACGGCGTGCAGACCCAACTCGTCCAGCAGGGTCGACATCACCGGGATCGAGCCTCCAACACGGGTTTTGTAGGCTGGTTTGCCGTAAACTTCTTCCAGAACCTGACCCGCGATGGCGGTTGCGTTGTGCCCGGCTGGCACAAGGAACGGGTCCGCGCGGCCAGGGTTGCGCGATACCTGAGCTGTCACACCTGGCGGGCAATGAGCCTCGACATGGGCCGAAATCAGGTCAAAGATCTTTTCGGGATTTTGATTGGCGACCAAACGACACGTGATCTTGGCCGAGGCCACTGCGGGCAAGACTGTCTTTGTGCCTTCCCCTTGCCAACCGCTGGTCAGCCCATTGACCTCAAGCGTCGGACGTGCCCACAGATTCTCACGCGTGGAATATCCCGGCTCACCCAAGGTCGCGGGCGCTCCGGTCTGGGTCAGATAGGCCGCCTCATCCCAAGGCACCCGTGCTATTGCCGCGCGGTCTTCATCGGTCAATTCGACGACATCGTCGTAGAAGCCATCGACTGTGATCCGACCATCGGTCGATTTCATGCTGGCTAGCAACTGGGCCAGCGCCATCGCCGGGTTTGCAATACCGCCGCCATGCATACCAGAGTGCAAGTCCGATTTCGCGCCTTGAACCGAGATCTCAAGCGAGGTGAGCCCTTTCAGACCCAGAACCAGTTGCGGCGTCTCGGTGTCCCACTGACTGCCATCGGCGGAAAAGATCATATCAGCCTGAAGGCGATCGAGATTTGCTTCGATAAAGGGCGGAAGGTCGGGCGATCCGATCTCTTCCTGGCCTTCAAAGAAAAACCGCACATTGACGGGGAGTTTTCCAGTTTCAGCCAGCAATGCCTCGGCCGCAAGGATCGGTATTAACATCGCGCCCTTGTCGTCGGTCGCGCCACGCCCGTAGATCCGATCCCCGCGGATCGTCGGCTCGAACGGAGGCGAGGACCAGAGATCAAACGGTTCAGCCGGTTGCACGTCAAAATGGCCATAGATCAGGATCGTGGGTGCATCGGACCCGGCATGCATCCAATCGGCGCAGACCACTGGATGGCCTGCTGTCTCCATCATCTGAACGTTTTCCATTCCCGCTGCGACCAACCGGTCAACCACCCACTGTCCGGCTTTTCGAACATCGCCCGCATTTTCGGGTTTGGCTGATACCGACGGAATACGAATGAAGTCACACAGTTCTTCGACAAAGCGCGTTTGGTGTGCGTCGAGATAATCGGTCCAGCTCATTCCTTGTCCTCTCTGTTGCTCGCGCTAAACTTACGAACCTAGACGTGGTCCGCAAGTCTGCGAAGACAACCTGATACTCGCAACAACCCGACATGGGCGAGCGATACCAGGTCAGCCCTCAGCAGTCGATCAACCGCCAACCGAAATGCTAGCCCACGATCCTGACTTTCGCTGCAGGCGCGCTTTTCTTGCGCCGCAAGAGGTCAGAATTGCGTAACTCTCATTGGCACGAGAGCTGAGCAATCGAAGGCAACTTCGTAATCTCGTTCGTTTGCGCATTGGACTTTTGAAGTTGTCTAATAGGGCCTCGTCGCGCAATTACTTTTGATTACTTACTGATCTTTCCATCCCTCAATCAGCCCGACCGCCGCCTCGGCGTAGCTCTGCGGAAACTGGTCCGAGGTTCGTGCTTTCATGATCGTGTGCAGCCCCAGCAGAAGTCCGGTTAGCAGCTTTGCACCTCCTACTGGATCTACGTCGGAGCGCACTGCGCCCTGTGATCTGGCGCGGTTGAGGATTGCCACAAATCGCCCCTCCAAGGTGGTCAGGTATCGCTCGATTCGGACGTTCACCTCGGGGTCAGAGCGGTCAAATGAACTGATCGAGTTGAAGGCAAGACAACCGGCATCCTCGATCCTTGGCATACGGTCAGCCGAAGCGATCCCCCGGAACCAGTCGGCCAGATCATCCAGTGAACAGCTGTCGGGGTCAGGGAAATGCAGGGCCTCGGCATTGTCCAGGTAAGTATCCAGCGTCTTTAGAAAAAACTTCTCTTTCCCACCATAGGTGGTCTGCAGGGTAAAGCGGGTCAGCCCCGTCTGCTGCTCCAGTTCCCGCGTGCTGGCACCGTGGTATCCCCGCCGCCAAAACAGGTCCAGCGCGCCTGCTACGGCACTGTCGTGATCCGTCTTGCGTTTTCGCGCCACAGATTTCTCCTTGCTTTTTCTATCCATGTGGATAGTAATTTCTTTCTATCCACATGGATAGCATTGCGGGCACGTAACGGCAAATGCTGTGTGCCCCAACTGAAATGGAGACCTGATATGACCACCATAGACCCAACAGCCGGGGCATCGAAGCCCGTCACCCTACGCGCAATCTTCATCCTGAACGCATTGAAAATCCTGATGGCTTTCGGCTTCTTCGCCGCGTTCAAGTATTTTGGGCTGCAGGTTGGAGAGTTGGCTGGCCCGCAAGCTGCTAACCTGATGCTCTATACGATGCTGGGGTATATGGTGACCTTCGCCTGCATCGTCGCCTCTATCCTCAAGCGCAGCATGATCGCAATCCGCGCAGCGATTGCCGTTGATTTTCTGGTCTCGATCCCGGCAACGGCGGTCATCGGCTTTGTCATCGCGATTATCAGCATGGGCCTGACCTTCACGGCCTCTGTCCGCGCGTATTTTGCGTATCGCGGGTAAGATGAGCGCTCCGATGGGTCACCCGAACAAGATCGAGGGCCAATGTATCTGCGGCGCAGTGCGCTATTGGGTGCAGGACAACATGGCCACCTTCAAACTCTGCTATTGCAGCTTTTGCCAAAGGGCCTCGGGCTCGGCCCATGTAGCGAATGCATTCACCACGCCGGACCGGATCGAATGGCTGGAAGGCCAAGAACAACTGACATCTTTCGATGTGCCCAGTTCCCAGGTGCGCCGGGTGTTTTGCCGAACCTGCGGGGCGACGCTGCCATTCGAGACTCAAAACGGCAAGTTTCTGGTTGTCCCCGTTGGCAGCTTGTCTCGCCCGCCGTCCCAACCCGTTAACGCGCTCGTCGGCTGGGCGTCCCGACCTGCTTGGTATGATGAGTCGCTGGGTCTGATCGAAGAAACCCGCAATGCAGAAAGGGTGGCTCAATGAGTACCGAACAAGAAATCTCACCCGACTTCCCGTTTGACTCGAAATATGTCGAGGTGAACGGGCAGCGCATCCACTATGTCGATGAAGGTGAAGGCGCGCCGGTCTTGTTTTTACACGGCAATCCGACCTCGTCCTATCTGTGGCGCAACATCATACCCTACGCCGCCCGGCAAGGTCGAGCTATCGCGATGGACCTGATCGGCATGGGCAAGTCGGACAAGCCAGATATTCCTTACCGCTTTGTCGATCACGTTCCTTTTGTGGAAGGGTTTATCAGGGCGCTGGGGCTGAAGGACGTGACGTTGGTCATCCACGACTGGGGCTCAGCTTTGGGGTTCCACTATGCGCACCGGCACCCAGAGAACATTCGCGGTATCGTGTTCATGGAAGGCATTGTGCGTCCGATGACCTGGTCCGGGTTCCCGCCCGATTTCCGCGTCGGGTTTCGCATGATGCGAACACCCGGTCTGGGATGGCTGATGATCTCAGGGCTGAATATGTTCGTTGAGAAAATCTTGCCAAGCGCCATCGTGCGCGACCTAACCCCGCAAGAGATGGATCACTACCGCGCGCCTTACCCCACAGCGCACAGCCGCAAGCCGCTTCGGGTCTGGCCCTGCGAAATTCCGATCGACGGCACCCCGGCAGATGTGCATGACATTGTCAGTGGCTACAGCCGCTGGCTTGGTGAAACGCAAACCCCGATGCTGATGTTCCACGCGACACCCGGAGGCACCATCGGGCCAAAAGAGGTCGCCTGGTGCCGTCAGACCATCCAGAATCTCGAAGTGGTGGATATCGGCAAAGGCATTCATTTCCTGCAGGAAGATAACCCCCATTTGATCGGAGAAAAACTGGAGGAATGGCTGGCGCGGCTGCCCGGGTGACCCCGTTCTGCCATGTTTAGCGGCTGAACCGTATACATAAATCAGATTTCCTGATTTTATGCATTAACTATCGCCCAACGCGTTCAAAGGCCAAGCACCGGAGGGAAACACTTTTGAATCTGACGATCCCCATACCTTTGATCCTGGCGGCTGTACTGCCCGCCTTTCTGGACCGGTGCTCTGGATCCGATACCAGCGTCGCCTTGGGTGTATTGGCGCGCGACCGGGTGGCTTTGACCGCGACAGCCAGCGAAATCGTTGTCGATTTGCCGGTAGCAGAAGGTGCCGTGGTCAAGGCAGGCGACACGTTGGTTCAGCTTGATCCCACATTGCAAAGCGCAAAGTTGGCACTGGCGCAGGCTGAATTGGAAAAGGCGCAGGCCACGCTTTTGAAACTGCAGGTCGGGCCGCGCGAGGAAGAGATTGCGATTGCCGAGGCGAAGGTGGCAGGCGCTGTTGCGCGCCTTGCGGATGCCGAGGCCATCTATGACCGAAACGCCAGATTGGTCGAGAACTCGGTCGTGACCGAGGCGCAGGTGGCAAATGATCTGGCCCTGCGCGATTCCGCGCGGGCTGAACTGGCCAGCGCTCAGCAATCCCTGAACGAGCTGCAAAACGGCACCCGCCCCGAAGACCTTGCAGTCGCCGAGGCCAATGTGCGGGCAGCAGAAGCCTCGGTTGCCGCCGAACAGACTGTGCTGGATGATTTGACGGTCACAGCCACCCGAGACGGCGTGTTGGATTCCCTGCCGTGGAATCTGGGCGAGCGGGTGACATCCGGCAGCCCGGTTGCCGTGATGGTCACGGGCCAGACGCCTTACGCGCGCGTCTATGTGCCCGAGCCCCATCGCGTCAATCTGAGACCCGGCGACACGCTGGAAGTGCGCGTTGACGGGCTGGCCGATCCGCTGGACGGCGTGATCCGCTGGATCAGCGACGACTCGTCGTTCACGCCTTATTACGGGTTGAACCAGGATGACCGAACCCGGCTTGTCTATCTGGCCGAGATTGACCTGCCTACCGCGTCGCCGGACTTGCCTGCAGGAGTACCCGTGCAGGTCCCCATGCCATGAATGATATCGTCGTCTCGACCAAAGGTCTGACCCGGCGGTTCGGGGATAATACTGCCGTTAACAATCTGGACCTCGAAATCCGAACCGGTCAAATCTATGGGTTTCTCGGCCCCAACGGCTGCGGCAAGACCACGACCATGCGCATGCTGACCGGCCTGCTGACACCCAGTAGTGGGGCGATCTCGGTTTTGGGTCGGTCGATGCCCGAGGCTGCGGAACCGTTAAAGAATGAGATCGGGTATATGACCCAGATTTTCTCGTATTACCGCGATTTGACGGTGCTGGAAAACCTCAGGTTCGCGGCCGAGATTTACGGCATTCCAGTGAAGTCGGCCAAAGATCGGATTGACGAGTTGCTGGAGACCTACGATCTGACAACGAATGTCCACCAGCTCAGCGGTAGCATGAGCGGAGGGCAAAGACAGAAACTCGCCCTTGCAGCAACCGTCATGCATCGCCCGAAATTGCTGTTTCTGGACGAACCGACCTCAGCCGTTGACCCCGAAACTCGTCGCACCTTCTGGGAGCAATTGTTCGATCTGGTCGATCAGGGCGCGACCATGATCGTTTCCACCCATTTCATGGACGAGGCAGAGCGCTGTCACCGGCTGGCCATCCTGCAGCACGGGGTGAAAAAGGCGGACGGCTCTCCGCGTCAGTTGATGGACGATTTGCAGGCCGATGTAATCGAAGTCGAAGGCCCGGACCTGCGAACGGTCAAACACGCGTTGGACGGTCAGCCCAAGATACTCTCGACCGCGCAAGTCGGGTCGCGGCTGCGTGTGCTGGTGGACAAATCCGAACCTCAGCCGGTGGACATGTTGCGCGGCCAAACTTCGGCGTTTCCCGACCTGTCCCTGAACCCGCAGCGACCAAATCTGGAAGACGTGTTCGTCAGCGCCACGCGGGGACCGGAACAATGATCTCGCCACGCCGCATCGCCGCTGTCCTGAAGAAAGAGCTGCTGCAACTGCGGCGGGACCGGATGACCTTTGCCATGGTAATCATGATCCCGCTGATCCAGCTGCTGTTATTCGGCTATGCCATCAACACCAACTTGCGCCACGTCCCCGTCGCTCTGGTAGATGAATCGAAAACCGAGCTGTCGCATACGCTGGCGCAGATCGTTCAGGCCACGCAGGTCGTGACCATCACCGAGCAGCTGACCACCCCGCAAGAGGCCGAGCGCGCGATTACCGAATCCCGCGTCCGCGCTGCGCTGATCATCCCGCCCGATGTCAGCCAACGGCTTGCCCGCAGTCCGTCCGTCGGACTAGGCCTGCCCAATGCAACAGACCAGACCAGCAGCCGACCGGTTGCCCATTGGATCGTTGATGGCTCGGACACGATGGTTGCCAGCGCAATCAAGTCATTGCGCACGATGCCCCTGACCGAACTGCTGAAGCAGCCCCCAAACCGACAGGTGCCCACGTTCGAGGTGACGCTTTACTTCAACCCCGAGCAGCGGTCGGCGGTCAATATCGTGCCCGGTCTTGTCGGCGTGATCCTGACCATGACGATGATCCTGTTCACCTCAGCCGCGATCGTGCGCGAACGCGAGCGGGGCAACATGGAGATGCTGATCAACACCCCAATCAAATCAATCGAACTGATGATCGGCAAGATCATCCCCTATATCTTTCTGGGCCTGATACAGGTCGCAATCATTCTCGGCCTCGGGCATGTCCTTTTCGATGTTCCGATGAACGGCGGGTTGGGAGTGCTGCTCGTGGTCACATTGCTGTTCATCATTGCCAGTCTGTCACTTGGACTGGTGATCTCAACCCTTGCCCAAAACCAGCTGCAATCGATGCAGATGACGATCTTCGTCCTGCTGCCTTCGATCCTGATGTCCGGTTTCATGTTCCCCTTTGACGGTATGCCCCAGCCGGTTCAGGTCATCGCCCAAGCCCTGCCGGCGACACATTTCATGGACATGATCCGGGGCGTGGTCCTGCGAGATGCTTCGCTATACGAGTTGCGCTGGGGGATACTTTGGATGATCGTATTTGCGGTCTTTGGGTTGGTCGCTGCGACACTGAGGTTTAAGAAACGGTTGGGTTGAAAATGGCCCGGTCTGAGAGCTGACTTGGTCGATGGCATGGCGGCTCAGAATCCCTGTATCGCGCGTGAAACCAGCCTGTTGAAGGTAATATCCAATGCACTCTTTTGGGTTCTGACAGGCAAGTTCGAACCAGTCTCAGCTAAGCTAGAAAAGCTGCACTTTAGGCCGTACAAAGTTCGCGCCACTCGCTAAGAGCGGCGGTGCGTGTCAGCTTGAAGGTGTCTCGGCTGGCGAGCGATCTTTCTTGGTTGAAGTGGTTATAGGCGGAGGAGTGAACGGAGGCGAATTTCTGCAAACTTCGCATGCGCCTGAACGTTGCACGGCACGTTCGCGTCGTCGAAACGGCAGGTGCGAATTCTCGGCGCGGTTGTTGAGCCACCTGCCCGTCTGTTGTTTTTTCAGTGCACCCATTTCTCTGAGTACAGCCTTGTAGGATGCGAAGCGATCTGTGACTACTCCTTCAGCCTTGCCGTACCGCTTTTTTCCTGAGGAATTTCAGTGCTGCGGCTTTGTTTCGACGCTTCGCGACGACGGCCTCAAGCACTTCACCTTCGTGATCGACGGCACGCCAGAGATAGTAGTTTGCCATTCACCTTCACGAAAACCTCGTCCAGGTGCCACTTCCATTTGGAGAACGCGCGCAGCTGCTGAACACGCTTCTGCCTTATCTCAGCAGCGAACATCGGGCCAAACCTATTCCACCAATACCGGATAGTTTCGTCGCTCACGTCGATGCCTCGCTCTTGCAGCAGATCTTCAACATTTCGAAGCGAAAGCGGGAAGCGGATGTACAGCATCACCGCAAGTCGGATGATCTTGGGGCTGGTTTTGAAGTATTTGAAAGAGGCAGGTCTGGTCATGGGCAAAAGCTACGCAGCACCCCTGCCCCGCTCAAGCAAAGTTCTTCTGACAAGACCCTTCTGACAATACTGGATTTTTCTGTTAGTCATGAAGCAAAGTCGAAATACGGGGACTAACCAGTTCGCAAACTGCAAACGAAAAGCGATATGAAACATCTTTCAAGCCCTATGAAGGGTTTAAGCTTGGAAACACGCGATCGGATAACACTGGGATTTCTGACGTTTCCCGGGTTTCCGATGGCTTGCCTTACGTCTGTGATCGAACCTCTGAGAGCAGCCAATGAGATTGCCGCCCGCGAAGTGTTTTCCTGGAAAGTTGTATCTGAAACCGGCGCTTCGACGCTTTCCAGCGCAAAATTGCTCTTTCCGTCTGACATTGCCTTGCAAGAAGTCCTGGGGCTGGAAATGCTGTTTCTTCTTTCAGAACCTGATGGGAAATTCACGGATCCTGACGCAGCAAATGGCAAACTACGATACCTAGCGCGACATGGGACAAACGTTTGTGCGATTAGCGGAGGAATTTTCCCGTTAGCCCGTTCCGGTGTTTTGGATAGTCAGACCTGCTCTGTTCACTGGTGTTACAAAACAGCTTTTGAGAATGAGTTCCCTGACGTAGAAACTACAGATGATGTCATTGTTTTGAACCATCGCTGCTGCACAGCATCCGGAGCGGCAGCCGCCTTTGATCTATCACTTCATCTGATAGAACTTGTTTTTGGTGAGGCCGTCATGACCGAAGTTGCTTGTTGGTTTCAACACCCGTCAATTCGCAGCCCAGGCATACGTCAACAGACACCCGCGTTCGAAACCGATGACACCGCTGATCACCTTCCAAGCATCGTATCCAAGGCGATCCAACTGTTTTCAGAAAATCTGGAGTTTCCTTTGACCACGCGCGAAGTTGCGCAGCGCGTCGGAGTTTCAGCCCGGCATCTTGAACGTAGCTTTCAGAAGGCCACAGGGCGAAGCCCGGGTCGCTATTATCGGCTTGTTCGGTTACGGGCAGCGCGTGAGCTTGTAATTTATACACAAGATGCTTTCACATCTATTGCAAGTGCTGTTGGTTATTCCAATCCAACTTCCATGTCACGAAACTATTCTGAACAATTCGGCTCTTCTCCGCGACAGGATCGGCAAGAACGCAACCGTTTTCGCGTAACCAGAAATGCACCCTTCAATTGAGTCTCTAGTGCGTACGAACGACAGTCCGGGCGGTTTCAGTAAGAGCATGGTGCAGTGATTTGGCCGACGACCGCGGCCCGAGTGCAGAGAAAGATGTTTCTGTCTCATGGCACCACAAATAGCACCCGATGTGGTGCATCGAGCATCGGGTGGTGGCACCGGACTGCATGGCTCGGATATCAACGTTACAAATCCGTTCGAACAGATCGCAAGCTCTCGGGCCGGTGATGTCGAACCGGCACCAGCCATCGGTTTGTTCGACGACCGAGGCCGTGTTTCCGACCGAGGCCTTGACTTCGTCGGCGAGCATCTCGTGGCTTGCGTGATCAGCGTCGATCATCCAACTGTCGGGACCAATCCAAAAGGCGGAATAGCTCAGACACGCTACCGAATGGCCCGGTGAAGGCAACGCAGCACCAATCAACTCATTGGCCCTTGCGCCGCACGCTGCCTGATGCCCATGACGTGCGGTTAGGGATGCCAACGCCCGCGATGGGTTTTCTGTGATCGTCAAACCGGGAAAGTCGTCGGATCTCGGCTCGGCGCCGCCAAGCGGTGCGAGTGGTTTCAGCTTATGCACGCTGGCGTCCTCCATCGGGATCAACGAAATGGGCACTTACCACTTCGACCTTTACTTCGTTGCCTTCCAGCGGGTTGACCAGCCGCAGAACCTCGCCCATCCTTTCGCCTCCGTTCTTCAGGAATCCGATGCCGATCGAACTGTGCAGGACTGGTGAAAACGCGGCCGAGGTGACGTAACCCTGATCGTGGGCTGCATCGATAGGACCATCACCATTCATCAAATGGCCCCCTGCGACAACGGAGTCGCCAGTATCCATCGGTTTGAAGCCCACAAGACGCAGAGCATCTGGCTCGTTCAGCCCGACGCGCTCGCTTAGGGTGTTGCCGATGCAGTCCTTCTTTTTGCTGACCATCCGGCCCATGCCAAGATTCAGAGCCGTGGTGGTGCCATTCAGCTCATTACCGGCGGCATGCCCCTTTTCGATCCGCATGACGCCCAGCGCCTCGGTGCCATAAGGAACCACGCCAAACTCTTCGCCTGCCTCCATCAATGCGCGGATCATCGCATCGCCATAGCGTGTGGGCACGGCGATTTCATAAGCCAACTCGCCGCTGAACGAGATACGGAACAGACGCGCCCGGCAACCGCCGCAAACGCTGATCTCGGCGCAAGCCATGAACGGAAACGCATCGTTCGACAGATCAAAGTCCGGATCGACAACTTTCTCCAGCAGTTTGCGTGCATTCGGTCCGGCCACGGCATACTGCGCCCAAGCCTCGGTGGTCGAGATCAGTTGCACGTCCAGATCGGGCCAAAGACATTGCCGAGCGAACTCCATCTGGCGGTAGACCAGAACGGCGTTGGCGGTGGTTGTCGTGACCACAAAATGGTCTTCGGCCAGTCGCGCCGCAGTGCCATCGTCATAGGCGATGCCGTCTTCCCTCAGCATCAGGCCATAGCGCACCTTGCCCACCGACAGTTTCGCGAACCCGTTGGCGTAAATCTTGTTCAAGAACACTGCCGCGTCCGTTCCCTGAACGTCGATCTTGCCCAACGTTGTGACGTCGCACACACCGACCGAGTTGCGGGTCTGCAGCACCTCACGATCCACCGATTGCCGCCAGTGCGTTTCACCTTTTTGCGGGAACCATTGTGCACGCAGCCAATCGCCGACCTCGGTGAACACTGCGCCCTGTTCCGTTGCCCATTTGTGACTTGGGGTCTCTCGGGTCGGATGGAAATGCTTGCCGACCGACCGACCGGCCAGAACACCCATCGAAACCGGCGTATAAGGCGGGCGGAATATGGTGGTGCCGGTCTCTGGGATCGACTTGCCCGTCATCTCGGCCATCACTGCCAAGCCCCCCATATTCGAGGTCTTGCCCTGATCGGTGGCCATACCCAGCGTGGTATAGCGTTTCAGATGTTCGACCGAGACATAGTTCTCTTGATGCGCCAGTTTGACGTCTTTGACCGTCACGTCGTTCTGTTGGTCTAGCCAGGCCCGGCCCTTACCCTCTTTCACATACCAAAATGGTTGCAGGTTCACCGGTTCGTCCTCGGCCTGCGGCAAATCCCCGACCTGCGCCGCGATCCCGAGATCAGACAGAGCCGCTACCGCCCCTTCCGCGCCGGATTTCAGCGCGCCATGGGTCGACATCACGCCCGCCGCAGCACCGGCGACCGACATGCCGACCGGCAACACGTCACCCGGTACAAACGCTGCGAGGCCTTCGTTCCATTGTGGACGCCCGCGCTGATGGCAGGTCAAATGAATGTTGGGATTCCACCCACCTGAAACCGCCAGGCCGCCGCAAATGATATCACGGGTAAACCCCTTGGCCGTACGGACTGTCACTGACCCCAAGCCCAACCTGCCCTTGCTGTTGATCACCTGCGCACCGGCGAACAGTTCGGTCCCTTCGACCGCAGGAGCGTCGGCCCGTGTGTCGATCACGGCGGTGACATGCACGCCTTTCGATATCAGGTCGGCGGCCGTGCGATGACCATCATCATTGTTGGTAAATACAGCCACGTGCGCGTGCGGGGTCACTGCCCAGCGGTTGACATAGGCACGGGTTGCCCCGGCCAACATCACGCCGGGGCGATCATTGTTGGCAAAAGCAATAGGCCGCTCGGTTGCACCGGCACATAGCAGCGCTCGTTTTGAATAAATCCGCCACATGATCTGGCGAGGCTGCGCGGCATCGGGCGCGGGCAGATGATCAGCTACCCGCTCGACAGCACCATAAATGCCATGATCAAAAGCCCCGATCACGGTGGTGCGCGAAAGCAAGCGAACATTGTCCATCGCCGACAGCTCCGCAAGGATCTGCACCGCCCAGTCCGATCCGGCCAATTCGCCGACCTCATAGCGTTCGGCGTTGAGTCGCCCGCCCATGACAAAGTCCTCGTCCGCGAGAATGACCCGCGCACCAGCTCGACCTGCCGTCCGCGCCGCCATCAGACCCGCCGGACCGGCCCCGATCACCAGCAGATCGCAGTGCAGAAAGCCTTTGTCATACACATCCGGGTCATCTTGTCCGGACACGCGGCCCAAACCGGCGGCGCGCCGGATCACCGGTTCGTAGAGCTTCTCCCAGAACGCCTTTGGCCACATGAATGTCTTGTAGTAGAAACCTGCCGTCAGAAAATTGCTGAACAAGTCGTTGACCGACAGCACATCCCGTTTCAGGGATGGCCAGCGGTTCTGCGATTTTGCTTCCAGCCCGTCAAAAAGCTCGGCCACCGTAGCGCGGGTGTTGGGCTCCTGCCGTGCGCCAGAACGGAGTTCGACCAGCGCGTTGGGCTCTTCTGACCCGCAGGTCAGTGGCCCACGGGGACGGTGATACTTGAATGAGCGCCCCATCAGACGCACACCATTGGCCAGCAGGGCCGAGGCCAATGTATCGCCGGGATGGCCTTGATACTGTCTGCCGTCAAAGTTGAACTTCAGGGGCTGTGACTGATCGACAAGACCGCCATTCAGCCGGTTGGTCTGTACGCTCATATGCTGCGCCCCCTTGCCCGGGCCACATCACGGGCCAGTTCGACGGATGTGATCTCATGCGTCAACGTATTGCGCGTCACTACCAACCATGAGCGGTCGCCTTGCTCGTGATACCAAAGTTCACAATGCTCTCCGGCCGGATTGTCGCGCAGATAGAGGTAGTCGTGAAAGGCGTCGGCTGCGTTGTCAGCCTGCCAGTCGGGGCGGTCGATCAGTGCCACGTCGCCGAGATAGACAAACTCCTGCGCGTCGCGGGGGCCAAGAAGCGGATGGGTGATAATCATGGCATTGGCTCCTTTCGCATTTTCGAACCGTAGAACCGGTTCTCGGTTTTACGGAAGACACTCATATCCCTTCAGTGCAGGTTGGGCTGCGCGCCCACCCCCTTCTCATCGATCATGTGACCGGTACGGAACCGATCCAGACGATAGGCGGTTGCAACGTTATGCGGTCGATCGGTGGACAGAAGATGCGCAAAACACCAGCCTGATGCCGGGGTCGCCTTGAACCCGCCATAACACCAGCCACCGTTAAAATAGAGACCATCAATGTGCGTCCGGTCGATGAACGGAGAGCCATCCATCGACATGTCCATGACGCCGCCCCAAGCCCGCAGCAATCGCACCCGCCCAAGCGCCGGGATCAGCGCCACGCCGCTTTCCACAACATCCTCGATCACCGGAAGATTCCCCCGCTGGGCGTAGGTGTTGTACATGTCGATATCGCCGCCAAAGACCAGTCCGCCTTTGTCCGACTGACTGCAATAGAAATGCCCTGCCCCGAAAGTGATCACCCCATCTATGACCGGCTTGAGCCCCTCGGACACAAAAGCCTGCAACACGTGGCTTTCGATCGGCAAACGCATGCCCGCAGCCTCCATCACCCGACTTGATGAGCCGGCCACGGCCACCCCGACTTTCTTCGCCCCAATGAACCCGCGCGAGGTCTCGACCCCCAAAACCTTGCCATTCTCGATGCGGAAACCTGTAACCTCACAGTTCTGGATGATATCCACACCATGCAGATCCGCGCCGCGCGCGTAGCCCCAAGCCACTGCATCGTGGCGCACCGTGCCGCCGCGCCGTTGCAAGAGCCCGCCCTTAATCGGAAAGCGGCTGTTATCAAAGTTCAGGAACGGATACATCGCCCTGACGCCCGCCGCATCCAGCAGTTCGGCATCCGAGCCGTTCAGGATCATCGCGTTGCCCCGGCGCCGTGCTGCATCGCGCTGCGCATCCGTGTGAACAAGGTTAAGAATGCCACGCTGGCTAACCATGGCGTTGAAATTGAAATCCTGCTCAAGTCCTTCCCAGAGCTTCAGGGAAAATTCGTAAAACGGCTCGTTCCCGTCCAGCAGGTAGTTCGAACGGACAATTGTCGTGTTTCGCCCCACATTGCCCCCTCCGATCCAGCCTTTCTCAAGAACTGCAATCCGCGCTTCACCGAACTCCTTGGGCAGATAGTATGCAGTGGCCAATCCATGGCCGCCTCCACCAACGATCACAAAGTCATATTGCGTCTTAGGCTCAGGATCACGCCAGGCTTGTGTCCAGCCTTTGTGTCCAAGAAGTGCTTCCTTGATTACCCGAAATCCTGAATAACGCATGATTAACCCGCATTCCTTTTGAAGCACGCTGAGGATCAAACTTCGGCTTGACCATTTCGATATGCGGCGTCGAACTGACCTTTTGCGACCAAATAACCGAATGTTTCGCGTTTTATCCTATGAAACGAATGCTTCCAAAATTAGCTGACCAGGTCAGCTAGAACCTAAGGGAGTTAGTTTAGCGAGGCTTGAATTCACAACGCCACAAGGATTCACAATAGTCATTGAATTTACCATCATCTGTTCCCAAGCGTCATTTTGCCCGCCGTTATTTGGATTAGTTTTGGATTAATTTTTTTACTTCTGGTTTCGATTTGGTTTAGTGTAGCATTTTGTCGCAGACTCTTGAAATTCGTCTGTGAACACCGAGCACGGTCGGGAACTCAGCAAGGTTGGGAACATGGAAGAGCAACTAGCAGAACTAGCGGCCAAGGTCGCGGAACTGGAAGCATCGACGTCTGTAACGAACACGATGTTTGCCGAAACCTACTACTACCTCACGATACCCTTAATGGTCATCATCCATGCCGGTTTCCTGGCTTACGAGATGGGGGCATCGCGCCAAAAAAACGTGCTGGCTTCGGGAATAAAGAATATTCTCGCCTTCGCATTCATGATGCCTACCTTCTATTTCTTTGGGTGGTGGGTCTACTGGGGTTTCCCAACCGGGATCACGTTCTCAGAGGGCGCCATGGGCATTTCAGGTTCCACGTACGCTTCATTCGCGCTGCCATGGTCAGATAGCGCTGGCCCGAACCTAGACGATCAGTCAACTGGTGTATTTTGGGGTGCTTTTGCCCTTTTCGCTGCGACAACGGCCTCTATCTTCTCGGGTGCTGTCATCGAACGAATCCAAGTCGTCGGGTTTGTCATCCTTGCAGTCGTACTGGGCTCTTTCGCGTGGGTTGTCGCTGCTGCCTGGGGCTGGCATGCAGATGGATGGATGGTCACACAATGGGGTGTCCACGACTTTGGTGCTGCCGGACTGGTTCATGCGGTGGCAGGGTTCTTTGCCCTTGGTGTTCTCATCAACCTCGGTCCGAGAATCGGCAAATTCAATGAGGATGGTACGGCCAACCACATAGGCGGTCACAACATGCCATTCACAGTCACGGGCCTGATGCTGATCATCGTTGGTTTCTGGGGCTTCTTAATGGCCTGCGTAATCGTGCCGGGCGAAGCCTGGAGCTGGTACGCTGACAAAGCCACCACCATTTATGGCACGCCGATGACACTAAGCTCACTGGCATTCAACATCCTGATGGGCATGTCAGGCGGCATAATTGGCGCATGGGCAATCGCTCGGGACCCATTCTTCATGATGTCAGGCGCCCTTGCAGGCATCATCGCCACCGCCTCAGGCTTGGACGTTTACGACCCGTCTCTGGCGTTTGTGATGGGCTTTGCCGGCGGCGCTCTGCTTAAGCCGTGTTATACATGGCTGGAGAACCGTGGCATCGACGACGCTGTCGGAGCGGTCACCGTTCACGGCACGATCGGCCTGTTTGGTCTGATCATGTTTGGTGTCTGGGGGTCAGGGCTTCCTGCAATTCAAGGCGACGACGTCGCGACTGTGTCGCTGCTTGGCCAGATAGTCGGTGCCGTGGTCTTCTTCCTCGTGGGCTTTGTACCAGGGTACGTCATCAGCTGGGTTCTCAACAAACTGGGAATGCTGCGCGTCACAAAGGAAGCCGAAATTGCCGGCCTCGATCTGACGAAAGTGCCCATGCAGGCATATCCCGAAGGTATCTCACCTTCGGCCAGCCCTGCCGAGTAACATCTGGAACAAGGAGACAAAGTAATGGGATTTAGCCTAGCAAATGTGGATGAAATGAGCGGTCCGATTTTTATGGGTGCCGGAGGTTCTACGCCGATGCTTTGGTTCGTGCTTGCCGTACTAATTTGTTTGTTCGCACTGTGGAGTGGACAAAAGCACGAGCATGATGCCTACAAAAAACTAAAGGAATAATTGCCACTGTACTAAACTAAAGGCCGCACAACTTGTGCGGCCTTTTTTGTTGGACACCGATGAGTCGAATTCTTCCATTTCTTGACCTGACCAATCCGGGGTTTTCCACTCGATCTCCGGAAGTACGTATGGCGCGCGAGGCGTCGTGGTGCGCTCGGACACCATTCGGATTTGCGGTTCTCCGGCACCGCGAAGCCGGTACAATTCTGCGAGATCGTAGGTTTCGTCAAGGCAGCCACGCCTGGCCAGAAGCGGTTGGGCTTCAGGGCAGTTTTGCAGAGTTCTGGAAGCGCAGTGTCATCTCGCTGGAGGGCGAAGAACACGCCGCTTTACGGAATATCGCCCAGAATGCCTTTGCCAAGGAACAAATCCTTGCGCTGGAACCCACATTCACCAAAATCGCTGAAACCTTGTGTGATACCCTAAGGGGCCCCGGGCCCTTCGACATAATTGATGGCTTCACCGAGCCGTTCGCGGGACAGGCGATTACGGCGCTTCTGGGGTTGCCAATGCAGATTTCTGGACGGCTTGCATCAGATGCAACCTGTCTTGGTTTGGCAATGGGTCCCGAGGCTCTCCGCTACCAGACAGAAGTCAACGCGTCTTTGGATCGGCTATCGGTGTTAGCAAATCGGTTAATCGATGCACCGCCGCACGACAGTTTTGTATCTCGCCTTGTGTCCCAAAAATATGAAGATCGTCAGGCGTTGGTCGATCTGACTGTCATCTCCATCTTTGGCGGCGTGGATACGACCCGTGCTCAATTGGCATTCGCGGCACATCTGTTCTCGCAACATCCAGAACAGTGGGACTGGTTGCGGGCCAACCCGCAAGCGGTTTCAAACGCCATCGACGAGGTGATCAGGATGCGCCCAACAACGACTTGGGCGACCCGAGAAGCATTGGAAGATATCACGATTGGGGATGTGACTATTCACTCAGGGGCAACCGTGCATATTCTCGTCCACGCCTCTGGTACTGATCCTAAGTCCGGCCACAATGGCGCATTTGACATTCGCGCGCGCCGAAAGTCGCATTTTGGATTTGGAGGAGGCGCTCATCACTGTCTGGGACACTTGGTTGCAAGAACAGACATGATGGCGGCACTGAAGGTCTGGCTGCGTTACTGGGAAGCTATTGAACTTGCAGACGATCCGGTGTTTTTGCCTGACAGTGGCAACACAAGCCCGCTGCGGATGACCGTTTTACCGAAATGGGCGAACTAACCGTTTGCGCTTCTGTCTTCACGGGGATCAACCCAGTTGCGGTACCACAAATCAATTGGGCGCAGGAAATGAGGTCGGCCACCGGGATAGAACCAACGCGAAGAAAGCCTCGTCTGCGTAAAGGCCGTCTCGCCGTCTGGTGACCCCACGGCGCAAAGTGCTGCCTTGCGGCCCAACCACGGGGCCAACACAGTTCCCCCGCCTGAATACCCCAAGGCATAGTGAATACCGTTTCGCTCGCCTACATGTGGCAACTGACCAAAGGTGAAACCAGTGTTTCCGGTCCAGACATGGGACAGCCGAACATCCCGCAGTCTGGGCCAAATCTCGGCCATCTTATTGTGCAGGCGGCGTGCGGCCTTGTGAAGGTCGATATCCACCAATGCCGCACGACCTCCGAACAGCAAACGGGACCCATCGGGCGAAACCCGAAAGTAACTGTGGTGCATTCGGGTTTCCACCATCATGCGCCGACCGGGTGCCAGTTCATTTATCAGTCCACGTTCCAACGGTTCTGTTGCCACGAGATAACTTGGCACCGGAAATACACGCCGGTTGAACCAGTTGAATTGGTTGCCTGTATAGCCATTGGTGGCCAGAATAACCCTGTCAGCGGAAATGCTCCCTTGCGGTGTCGAAACCTGCCAAGCCGTGCCTGCCTTTTGCATATCCGCCGCCGGGCAATTCGAAACAACGGGAATGCCCCGAACTGACGTGGCATTTAGCAAACCGAGCAGATACTTGGCCGGGTGAATTGCGCCATGTGTCGGGAATAAGATGGCGCCCTTGTACAGTGGCGTCCTAATGTTCTTTGGCAACTCATTGCGACCCAGAATCTTGCACGGTCCAGCGCCTTTTTCTGAAATCTGAGTCGCCATCTTTTCTTGCGCCGCGAACTGGTACGAAGTGTAAGCCAGCTGAATGCGCCCGCATTCTTCGTAATCGCAAGTGATTTGCTCTTTCTTCAATAGGTCTTTGACCCAATTCAGTGCTTCTGATGCTTCCGAGAACAGAGCATCGGCGACCTGCGGTCCATAGCGAGTTGCCAACGCGTCCCAACCAACCCTCGGGTGAGCTCCCAACATGCCACCGTTTCGGGTCGAAGCCCCCTGCCCCGGCTTACCGCTGTCTATAACCAAAACCCGAGCCCCCGCATCGTGGGCCGCGATGGCCGCCGAAAGTCCGGTGTATCCGGCGCCAATGACAAGAATTTCTGTTTTTGTGGGCAGCCTTTGTTCAAGAGCAGGCCACATTACATCGTCCCACCAATAAGGACGCCCAGGAACAGCATCCTGTGTGAAGAGGCTCAATCGTAGTTCCCTTTTACCCGCTCTTTACCCGGGTCGAAATGCGGGAAGGCGACCACCCGGGCCTTCAGTCGCTTCTGCTGGCCGTCCAATTGGCCGATTTCAATATCCGTCCCGACTTCGGCATGTGCTGTCGCAACCCTACCAAGCGCGATCACTTTCCCAAGAACCGGCGATTTCACGGCAGAGGTAATCTCACCGACTTGCGCCTTGCCAATCCGAACACAATCGCCGGGCGAAGGCACGGTTCCTCCTTCGATTTCAAACCCAACAAGTTTTCGGTGCGGATGCGCCTTGCGTTCTTCCAATGCAGCGCGGCCAATAAAGTCGTCCACTTTTGATTTCAGCGGCACGGTAAAGCCAATTCCGGCTTCAAACGGGTCCGTTGTGTCGTCAAACTCGCTTCCCGCGAAAATCAGACCTGCTTCGATCCTCATCATGTCCAGCGCGGCCAGGCCCAGCGGCGCAAGATCAAACTCCAGACCCGCGTCCCAGACGGCATCGAACACCTCAACCGCATCCTTTGGATGGCAGAAGATTTCGTATCCCAACTCACCTGAATAGCCAGTTCGGGAAATCACAACTGCGGTTCCCGAGTAATCGCCGATACGGGCGATTGTCATGCGGAACCACGGCAGTTCCTCAACGGACGGTTGGGTTGGCGGCGTCCAGAAGACTTTCTTAAGGATATCCCGGGAATAGCGCCCCTGCACGGCAATGTTGTGAAGCTGATCCGTTGACGGACGGACCCAAGCGTTCAAACCCCGCTTGGCAGCCTGCTCCTTAAGCCACAAGCCACTTGTGTCATTGCCCCCTATCCAACGGAAATTGTTGTCCCCCAAACGATAAATTGTACCGTCGTCGATCATTCCGCCGTGCTCATAGCACATGGCGGTGTAGCTGACCTGCCCGACACTTATTTTCTTGACGTTCCGCGTCACGCAGACTTGCATCAGCTCTTCCGCGTCCGGCCCCGTCACCTCGTATTTTCGCAGTGGCGACAGATCCATGACCGCTGCCTTTTCACGCACGGCCCAGTACTCTGCAATGCTTCCAAGTTTGGGGATCGTGTTTGCAAGCCAGTAGCCGTTGTATTCAACGAAATCCTCGGTGTGACGCGCAAAGCAATCATGGAACGCGGTTTTTTTGGTTTCTTCCACATCCGCCTCCGCAGATTTTCTATAGCCGACGGATCGTTTGAAATCCTCGGTGGCTTTGTACGTGCGGACCTGGATATCCGTCGGGTTCCATCCATTTGCCGGGTCGACATCGCAGGGGCACGCGGTGCTGACGCAAACCAGATCAGACAAAGCTCGGAGCAACACAAAGTCGCCGGGTCGTGACCAGGGGTCGTCCATTCCGATGGCGTTCGTATCATCGAGCATCGTGTTGAAAAAGAAATTGATCGCGGGCCAGCCGCCGCGTGGCCGGACGTTGAATCGGGCCAAATCCGCATTCATGTTGTCCGAGCAGTTGATATGCCCGGGGTAGCCGAGATCCTCGTAGTACCGTGCCGTGCACGCAAGACCAAACGTGTCGTGACGCCCGCAGGTATCCTGAACGATCTCTACAAGCGGCTCCTGATCAACGGACCAGTATTTTGAGAAAATTCCCGGGTTGGGGTAGAGGCTTCCCATTAAGCTGCGGGTCGTCGTCGGATCTATCTCGCGCTCAAGACCATTGTCGAGCGCGCGCAGCGAAAAAGCCTGAAAGTCAGAACACTCCCTGCCCTTCACGTCCAGAATTTGGATGTACTCACCCTTTTTGACTTCGTAGGCCGATGCGTGTCCGGGTTGGATGTTCAGGTCTTGTAGCGGATCGGCCAAAGGATCAGGTGGTCCCATCGCGCCTTTGGCATGCTTCGGGTCCGCCCTGCGGATGTAGAGGACAAGTTCGGTTGGCGCATTCTGTGCCTCTGGGCTCATCGGTTTGCCCGGAGCCGCGCAAATCAACAAACCATCACGTTCTGCCGTATAGCTGGCTGTTTCGCCGGGCTTCGATCCCTCTGGAAAGACTCTGATCGCATCCCCGGTTTCGATAGTGAACCCCGATGCTGCCAACGCCTTCAGAACGGTTGCGCCCGAACGTGAACCATTTGCTAGCGTTTCAATCGTCGCGGTGGGCCGTCCCTTGCCGATAGTCCCAAGCATCGCCGCATCTGAGGTTCGATCAGGTGCAAAAAACACCAGTTCACCCGGTTGCAAACCTTCTTTGTCGACAATGCTGATCTCATCACCTCGAAAGATCGGCACAGCTCGTGATCCGCCGCCGGGCACTGGATGGCGCTCAACACCATGAGGCAGTATCGGAAGGCCGGGCGAGACAATCCCCCGTCTTTCCCAAGGATGCTCAATGAACTCCGGCTTGTTCATACCCTCAACCGAGCCCCAGTACTTTTTTGCGCTTCTCGGCCCACGCCATGACAGCCAGATCAAATGTCAGAGCCATAAACGCAACGTTCAACCCCAGCACGATGTTCTTGCCAAGTTCAGTACCTGCAAGCGTCCGCTGAAGCTCCTGACCAAGATCCTGCGTGCCAATGAAGGCTGCTATGATCACCATGAAGAAGGCGAACATGATCGCCTGATTAAATCCTACTGCCATAGTCGGCAGGGCCATCGGTAACTGAACCGTCCATAGCCTCTGCCGACGCGTCGCGCCGGACATATCAGCCGCTTCGGTAATTTCCGGCGGAACAGTACGCAGCCCCTCGATCGTGTATCGCGTGAGCGGAACAGTGGTGAAGATCACGATCGCGAAGACCACTGCAACATCATTCACACCGAACAGCATGATAGCCGGAATAAGGTAGATGAAACTGGGGAATGTCTGTGCCGTATCGCAAGCCAGCAAAATACGGTTCGACCACTTTGCGGAACGCGCAGCAAAAATCCCCAGTGGAATACCGATCAGCATCGAAATTATGACGGCCGAGATGACCGTATATAGCGTGATAACGGAACGGTCCCACCAGCCTGAAAAGGCGACCAGCGTGAAGAAAACAAACCCATAAATCGCAGGTCGTTTGCCACCAAGCCAATACGTCAGCGCTGTTATCAGCAAAATGAACGCAGGTGTTGGGATCCACAAAAGCGAGTTTCGGAATGGTATCAGAACTTTCACATTCAAGAACCAACGCAACCATTCTGTCACTGCATTCACCGCATCTATCGCCAAAAAGCCCTTTATTACGACGTCAATCTCTTTGCCTTTTGAGAAAGATTGACGTCGACCGATTTCGGCAAAGACATCAACGAATTGTGCGATTACACAGAACACAAAAAAGACGGACAGACCAATCAACAGGTAAGCGTGTTGCTGCCACCACGGCGTACCCTTCTCAAAATGCTCGGGTTGTTTGACGACCCACGCCTTTGACAACCGGTCGAGCATGATTGCGAACAAAACGATGGTCACGCCAATCTCAAAAGAACGGCCAAGTTTGAAACTGCCCATCATCGCGAGCAGCTTTGCGCCCAGCCCGGGCATGCCAATAAAGGCGGTCAAAACAACCATCGCTAGACACAGCATGATGACCTGGTTCACGCCGACCAATATTTCGGTCCGCGCAGCCGGCAAATAAACACGCGTCAACATCTGCCATCGTGTGCACCCGGACATCTTGCCTGCCTCGACAATCTCGGGACTGACTTTTTTCAGTCCAAGTGTCGTCATCAAAATCATGGGAGGGATCGCATAGATGATGGTGGCAACCGCCCCTGCCGTTGGGCCTACCTTGAAGAAGATAACTGCCGGCAAAAGATACGTAAAAAACGGAAGTGTTTGAAGCACACTTAGAACCGGTTTGATCGTGGTATCCACCCAAGGGTATTTCCAGGCGGCAATCCCCAAGAGAAGCCCGATCAAGAACGCAATCGGTGCAGCAACGACCAACACAGACATAGTCTGCATTGCAATGTCCCATTGACCGATGAGCGCTGTCCAGACGAACGTACCACCCGCCAAGGCGGCAAGCCTCCAGCCGCCGAGGTAAAAGCCGAGCACCGTCGCCGCGCCCGCAATTGCCGTCCATGGGATCGGACCCATCATCGGCCAGCGACGTTTTCCATAAAGCAAGTTCGCCGTTGCATCCAACAGAAACTCAAGCGGCCCTTCCGCTATGAACCGGGTGACGTAGATCAGGCCTAGATCGTTCTGAACAAAGGCGAAAACAGCGTCAAGCACCTCTGCGGTTGGTGGGATCATGGCCTCGGGTATCCGCTGTAACCAAGGCGGCAGCACGCCGAATGCATGCGCGGCCACAAAGGCCAGCGCCGTACCTATCAGTGCCAACAATACCGGATCTCGACCGCTACCATTATGGGTGCGGGCACCAACTTCGGAGGCGTGCGTGACGGCCATCAACCGGCCCCCAGCAACAGATCAAGCGCTTCGGACCGCTGCATCACCCCGACAACTTTTCCTGATTTGTCCGCCACCGGAATCGCTTCGCGGGTTTCATTCACCAATTGCCTGGCGAGATCCTGAATCGTGGATTTGGCATCTACGGGATCGCCCTCGAGCGCGTGCCCGTTTATCGGCCTAGAAAGACCGCGGGCATGAACAACCCGCGCTTTGTCGATATCCTCAGTGAATTTCCGAACGTATTCGGTTGCTGGGTTCATAACGATCGCGTCTGGCGTATCACATTGTTCGATCGCGCCGTCTTTCATAATTGCGATCCGATCAGCCAACCGGAGTGCTTCGTCAAAATCATGAGTGATAAACACAATCGTCTTGCCCAGCATCTCCTGCAAACGCAGAAACTCGTCCTGCATCTCGCGACGGATCAGAGGGTCCAGCGCCGAAAACGGCTCATCCAGAAACCAGATATCCGGCTCAATCGCAAGAGATCGAGCAATACCAACACGCTGTTGCTGCCCACCTGACAATTCTCGCGGGAAATAGTCCTCGCGCCCTTCGAGGCCGACCAAACGCACGACTTCCAACGCTCGTTCGCGCCGGGTGTGTTTGTCTTGCCCACGCATCTCTAATGGAAACGCAACATTTTCCAGAACCGTTCGATGCGGCAAAAGGCCAAAGGACTGAAACACCATTCCCATTTTGGACCGACGCAATTCAATCAGGTCTTTTTCCGCCAATGACATAATGTCCTGACCCTCGACCTCGATGGTGCCGCCAGTTATATCGTGCAACCTGGAGAAACAGCGGACCAGTGTCGACTTCCCGGATCCGGAAAGCCCCATGATAACAAGCATTTCACCTTGACCGACATCTACAGAAACATCTTTGACCCCGGCAATGTACCCGTCAGCACGAATGTCGTCGAAGCCATGGCTTTCAGGCATCGAACGCAGGTATTTCTCTGGATGAGCCCCAAAAAGCTTCCAGACATTTCTGGCCGAAATTACCGGTGCCATGCCATTCCCCTGTCGTACAGTCACCTGCCCCACATGGTCTCGCGGGACAGGTACATTTGTCAAATCAGCTCAAGTTAACCCGAGCACTCCTGGATCCATGGATCGACAATGCCACGGTTTGCGGCCAGCCATTCAACGGCTGCTTCATCCGGTTCCAACTCGTCTGTGTCCACCAGTTTCGCCATTTCGGCGATTTGAGGGTTCGTGAACGAGATCTTGGTCAGCACGCAATACGCTGTTGGCCATTTGCCTTCCATTCCGTCCCAGGCCGCCTTTTTGAGATAGCCAGTTGCGGGGTTGCCGCAGTCGTACAGAGCGTCCGGATTTGGTCCGACGGAAGGATCGGTGTCGCACCCGTCCACCCACGCAGGAAATTCAACGAACTCACCCGGCCATACGGCTTCGGCAAAGTTGGGCGTCCAGTTGAACACAACAACCGGCTTTTTTTCAGCTTCTGCTGCACCAATCTCGGCCCAAAGCGCCGCAGCCGAACCGGCATTCACGACAACGAAGTCCATATCCAATGCCTCGACACGTTCCTGTCCGTGTTTCAGCCAGTCCACCGGACCGTCCAGGTACCGGCCTTTGTCGCCCGTTTCAGCGGTTGCAAAAACTGCTGCACAATCGTTCAGCGCTTGCCAATCCGGTAGACCGGGGCACGCGTCCTTGGTCCACATCGGATACCACCAGTCTTCGCGGGTGACCGCGTCGTGGTCGCCGGCATCATGCAGACCGCCTTTCGACAGTGCTTCGCGGAATGACGCCCCGAACGCACCTTCCCAGACTTCCAATTCCAGCGCGACATCGCCCAGACGCACCGACTCGTAGACAGCCTGGCTGTCTGTGGTGACGTATTCGACATTCAGATCCATCTCTTCGAACATCTGACCAACCACATTCGACATCACGATCTGGCTTGACCAGTTGTGGATCGGGATCACGATCGGATCATCGCTGTCAGCGGCATGCGCCGAAACGGCCATCGCCGCGAACGCACTCGCAGAGGCCAATAAAGTCAGTTTTCTCATCTTCAGTCTCCCTGTTGTTTTCGGCGGTGGTCCGACGCCCGGTCAGGGCGAGGGTTCACGCGCCCTGTTCAAGTCTTCAGGTAATCCTCAAGACTGTCGTCCAGCGCATCCTTCCAGACCGTATGGTGCGGGGGCGCCTTTGTGCCGGTCATTGGGCTGGTATAGCCATGGTCCCGGAATTCCATAATTCCCTTCTTCTTGTGCTTCTTCCACTCGTAGAATGCCTGATTGGCCGCTTCGATATCGAACGAGGGATAGTCAGTCTCGGCGATCAGTTCGGCGGTATATGCGCCTTGATACGCGATGCAGGCATAGTCATCTTCGAGAGCGTCTTCGTCGACCTGCCGTTTCTGCCAGTCCGCCTCCATTATTGCGGCATCCGGCAACGCTATGCGGTCCATTATCACGTCCCGCACCCACCAGGCCTGCGCGTCGAACATGTTGAACGTGTACCACTGGTCTTGCATCCCCAGATAAAAGAGGTTCGGGTTTCCGGTGTACACGACACCCTTATAAAGATCGTTTGCAGCCAACCGGTTAGCCGTTTTCAATCGCAAATCATCTGGAAGGAATGGGAAATGGTGCTTGTATCCAGTGCACAGAATAATCGCATCCACGTCGCGAGAGGTTCCGTCAATGAAGTACGCGGTTTTTCCGTCCACTCTCTCCAGCGCCGGGACTTCCGCCCAATTATCCGGCCACTTGAAACCCATGGGCGCTGTCCGATGTGCCACCGTTACTGATTTGCATCCGTACTTCCAACACTGAGAGCCGATATCTTCAGCAGAATAGGATGTTCCTAGGATAAGGATGTCCTTATCCTTGAACTCAACCGCGTCCCTGAAGTCATGTGCGTGCAGGATGCGACCTTTGTAGGACTCGAAACCGGGATAATGCGGTACATTCGGGAAACTAAAGTGCCCTGATGCTACCACGACCTGATCAAAGATCATTCGCTCTTCAGTATCACTTAGGGCATCACGAACCGTTACTTCAAACCCGTCTTCAACCGTCCGCACATCTCGCACAACAGTGTTGAATTGAATGTACTTTCGGACATCCGCCTTTTTTACCCGGCCTTCGATATAGTCGAACAGGACAGCGCGCGGTGGGTAGGACGCAATGGGTTTTCCAAAGTGTTCTTCGAAGGTGTAATCCGCAAATTCCAGCCCTTCTTTAGGCCCGTTTGACCACAAATAGCGATACATTGAGCCATGGCAGGGATTGGAATGCTCATCCAGACCGGTCCGCCACGTATAGCGCCAAAGCCCTCCCCAATCGGCTTGCTTTTCGTAACAAACGATCTCGGGGATATCCGCGCCCTTTTCAGCAGCAGATTGAAAAGCCCGCAATTGCGCAAGCCCCGAGGGGCCTGCCCCGATGATACAGATACGTTTGGTCATGCTACCCCCTCGACTATTGTCTGAACGCTGCTGGATGCGGACATTCGAAGTTCTTTGGCTTCTGCGTAGTCGGGTGAATGGTACCAGTCTTTGGCCGCCTGAAAGCTCGGGAACCGGATGACAACATGCCGATCACCATGTGGCGTGCCTTCGTGGCTTTCACTACGCCCGCCGCGCACAAGAAACTCGCCGCCGAACTTTTCGATAATCTTCTGAACCATCGCCACGTAGGTCGGATAGGTCTCTGCGTCTGTCACGCGGATCTGAGCGATCACATAACCGGGCACCATGTCAGCGCACCTCCGATTCAGATGAACTTGCACTCCAATCCGGCTCGAAACCCAGAACTTCTGTGTCTTCTGGCAAAGCCGGGTTAAACAGTCGGTTATGCGCCATGGTCGCCTGATACAGCGGGTTATGAGGGGCCAGCCGCCAGACCTTGCAGGACAAATCGAACACCTGCATATACGCCTCGAACCGCAGACGGACCGTGCCCGCTTCGCGGATTGACGCGGCACCTGGAGAGCCTGGTGGGAACGTGGCCGTCAGGATATCGGAAAACTCTGCCGCTTTCTGATAGTATGTGGCCGAAAAAAACCGGATCGCCTGATCCCGTCGCTGTGCGGGATCATTTGTCTTTTTGGCCATATGCAACAGTTCCGGGGTGACCGAGTACCCAGTCGTTTTGTTCAACACTGTGATGATGTGCCCCAGCGGATCGTCCTGCCCGGGCAGAAACAGGGCCGGGGTAATCGCGTCGTCGGGGCGGCCGTGACTATCCCGCATAGCGATCTGACGCACCCGGCACTGCCACTTGAGAAACGCAAGGCGCAGCGGCGAAGCAGAATAGCTTTCTCCCAGGACGGTACCCAGTGAACTCATGCGACGTCCTTTTTTTTGGTGTCTTCTATTCGATAAGGCCTGTCATGAAGTAAGCTGGGAACCCGTGCCGCCGTGGCTTGAACAAGATCGAGATCTAGTTGCGCGTGGATGACGCCGGGTATTTCGCCACCGTCAGCCAGAACTTCTCCCCACGGACTGATTACAAGTGAATGCCCATAGCTCGCCCCGCCACCAGGAACAGGACCGACAGCACAAGGGGAAACAACAAAGGACGTGTTTTCAATGGCGCGTGCGCGATTAAGAACATGCCAGTGCGCCTTTCCGGTAATTTTGGTGAAAGCCGCCGGGCAGCACAGTATTTCCGCGCCTCCCTGTGCAAGATCCCTGAAGAGCCCGGGAAACCGGAGATCATAGCAAATCGTGTGACCCACTTTGCACAAAGAGGTCTCGTAAATGCAGGTACGATCCCCCGGCGCTACAGTGTCGCTTTCGCGATAGATAGCGCCTTCGGCAAGATCCACATCAAACAGGTGTATCTTGTCATAGTACCCCAGAATTTCGCCCGAAGGATCAAGCATATAGCCACGATTGATGATCTTCTCGTCCGGTCCGTCGACCGCGATGGATCCGATGTTCACCCAAACTTTCCGATCGGCCGCAAATTCGCGCAGCTTGGTCAGTACTAGGTGTTTCGATTCCGGCTGAGATGGCGGGCATAGACGTTTGCCATCTGATGCCAGCCCGCCACAATATTCGGGCAAGAACAGCATTTGAGCTCCAGCTCGAACTGCTGCCTCGGCCATCGGCAAAGCCTCGGCTAAGGCACTCTCCATCGTCGGCATCGGCCGGGTCTGGAGGCAAGCGATATTTAGCGGGCGCGGCATAGGTCAGAACTTTTTGTAAGCCTTTCTGAGCATGACCAACGGATGGCGGTCAGACATCTGGAATTTCAACAGCAGCTCGCGTGCGATCATGTCGCGATCCTGCTGATTGTCCGGCAGATCGATGCTGTCCGGGATGCGGACCCAGCCGTTGATGTTGCGGTCAAAGACGGCGGGCTTGCCCTCTTCATAGCCCATGTGAATGTCTTCGAGCCAATTGAGATCATCCCATCCCATGAATTCGATATAGCTTTTGAGGAAGGGCGTGATCCGGTTGTAGTCCGGCACAAGGTTCACGTCATAGCGATAGCCAATATGCTGGCCGATCTCTTTCTCACGTTCAGACTCCAAACCATCCGCATCGTTGATGAACTGGTTGACGTCCTTGATTTCAGACCCGCGGTACTGTGTTCCGGCCATGTCTCAGCTCTCCTTACAGATGGTGATAGTCTTCGACGCCAACAGTGTGGCTTGTCCCGGCCAGAGGGACGCCGGCCATCGCCGAGGCTTCCATGGTCAATGCGGCCAGATCTTCGGGCTCCAGCGAATGCAGGTGGGTCTTGCCGCAGGCGCGGGCAAACAGCTGAGCCTCGATCGTCAGCGTATGCAGGAAGTTGTAGACACGCTCGGCCGCTTCATCGGGATCAAGGCGTTGACGCAACAGGGGGTCTTGTGTTGCGACGCCAACCGGGCAACGGCCCGTATGGCAGTGGTAGCAATAGCCCGGCTCTGCACCTATCTCTTCAGGGTAATTGGCCTCGGGGATATCTTTGTTGCAGTTCAGCGCCATCATCGCCGAATGCCCGATTGCGATTGCGTCGGCCCCTAGGGCGATCGCCTTGGCTACGTCGGCCCCGTTTCGGATGCCACCGGCATATATCAGGGTGATGTCGCCGCGTTTCCCAAGGTCATCGATGGCCTTGCGCGCCTGGCGGATCGCAGCCATGCCCGGAACACCTGTGTCTTCGGTCGCAAGGTGCGGGCCCGCGCCCGTGCCACCTTCCATCCCGTCGATATAGATCGAATCCGGGTCACATTTCACGGCCATCCGAACATCGTCATAGACACGAGCCGCGCCCAGTTTCAGCTGGATCGGGATCTGCCAGTCAGTTGCCTCACGGATTTCCTGAATTTTCAGCGCCAGATCGTCCGGACCCAACCAATCGGGGTGGCGGGCTGGCGATCTTTGGTCGATGCCCGCAGGCAATGACCGCATTTCGGCGACCTGATCCGTCACCTTCTGCCCCATCAAGTGACCGCCCAGACCCACTTTGCAGCCCTGCCCGATGAAGAACTCGCAACCATCTGCAAGCACCAGATGATGCGGGTTGAACCCATAACGCGACTGAATGCACTGATAGAACCACTTTGAAGAATATCGACGTTCGTCCGGGATCATCCCACCTTCGCCCGAACAGGTGGCAGTGCCCGCCATCGTTGCACCACGCGCCAGGGCGGTTTTTGCCTCATAAGACAGAGCCCCAAAACTCATGCCCGTGATGTAGACCGGGATATCCAGCTCCAGCGGCCGTTTGGCACGCGGGCCGATCACCGTTTTGGTTTCGCACTTCTCGCGGTAGCCCTCGATCACAAAGCGCGTCAGCGTGCCGGGCAGAAATGTCAGATCATCCCAATGCGGTATCTTTTTGAACAGCGAGAACCCTCGCATCCTGTACCGGCCAAGTTCGGACTTGATGTGAATGTCATCCATGACCCTGGGCGGGAAGATAAAGCTGTCTCCGATGCGGTTGACATCACGGTCGAGCGCTTTCTTGGTTGGCGGGTTTCCATCTGCCATGTTTTATACCTTTCAAAGGGTTATCGGGCATCCCTGTCGCGCAGGGCCGTCCCTCAGAGGATGAGTTTCTTCTCGTTCGGTTCGAGGTTGTCGTAGTTCCAGAGCTGCTTGCCCGCGACGACCTTGGTGAAATGGTCCACGCCCTTGTCCGGCATCAGCCCGTATTGGGTCAGCTTTCTGGTCAGCCATGCCTTGTCTAGATCGGTCAGCTCCGCCTCGACCGCATCAACGCCCAAGGACTGGATATCGCCGCCGATGTAGATCGTTCCGTCATACATCGAGTCGCCCAGGTTTTTGCCGGCATTGCCGCAAACCACCATCCGACCGCGCTGCATCATGAAACCTGAAAGCGCACCCGTATCACCACCCACGATGATCGTACCGCCTTTCATGTCGATGCCGGTGCGTGATCCGACAGACCCCCGGCACACAAGATCTCCGCCGCGAATGGCCGCACCAAAGGTGGAACCGGCGTTCTTTTCAACGATCACCGTGCCGGACATCATGTTTTCGCCGCAGGACCAGCCGACACGCCCGTTGACCCGCACGTTCGGGCCGTCAATCAGGCCAACGGCAAAATAGCCGGTCGAGCCTTCGACGATCAGATTCAGCTTGTTCAGAATCCCCACGCCAAGGCTGTGCATGCCGCGCGGGTTCTTGATGACGATCGATCCGAAACCTTCCTCCATCAGCGCCCGGATGTTTGAATTGACCTCGGTCGCGGTCATCTCGTCGCAATCCAGTTCGGTCCGCTTGTTGAAATCGACGTCAGGTGCCCACGGATAGGCGAACCGTTCGGTCGCATCCGGGTCGAATTCCATATACATGGACCGCCCTGTCAGCTGGTCCGTTGTCATGCCCAAGGCTTTGACCCGTTCTTCCTGGGTCATGCCTTTCAGGTCTGCATCGCTTACGCTTGCCATACGCGAACCTCCTCGTCGTAGGGGTCGGTTGTGTCGATTTCATGGGGCAGGATTGCGCGGATCGCGACCTCTTCAGAGGCCATGGCGATCAGGTCATCGCTTTCGTAAAGAACCAGCGGTTTTGCGGCCATCGTATCCTTGGCCATGCCCAGCTGATCCTTGGTGCAAACAAGATAGGTAAACACCCCGTCGATCTCATCAATCGACCGCCTCAGGCTTTCCTCAAGCGTTACGCCGTTGGCGAGGTTGTGCGCCGTGTAGACCGCTAGCAATTCGCTGTCGCAATTCGACATGAAGCGATGACCTTTCCGCTCCATCTCGCGCCGCATGATCCAATAGTTCGTGATCTGCCCGTTATGGACGACCGAGACGTCGTTATAAGGAAACGCCCAATACGGGTGGGCCGATTTGATATCGACGTCGGATTCGGTGGCCATTCTGGTGTGGCCGATCCCATGCGTGCCGCGGAAATCATCCAGACCATAGGCTTCGGCGACTACGGATGCATCGCCTAGATCCTTGATCAACTCCAGCCCATTCCCAAGCGACAATATCTCTACATCTTCGATCTCTTCGATGTGTTCGGCCATCTCGCCGGTGTTTCCGTCATGGGTCAGGACATAGCGCAGGGCATAGGGGCGCACGCGTTCCTTGTCTTTCACGTTCGCGCCGTGTTCCGCCAGAATGGCATCGACCTGAGCCATCCGCTCTTCCAGGACATCGTGAATGCCGCGTCCGCGATCCATGTCCTCGGCCTCGGCGATCTTGACCCGCATCACGTAGTCTTCTGCATTCTCACGATAGACCGCATAACCGGTTGAATCCGGCCCCCGGTGCTTCAGTGATTGAAGCATTGCTGTCATCTCGCCGCCGACGTTTGACGCGCCTTTGAGATGAATTAGTCCAACAATTCCGCACATTTGACCTGCGCTCCTCCTACGAATTCTTCAATCTTGCGTAGTTCGATGACTTGGCGGATGTCCTCAGCCATCCGCCAAAGGCCTGCAGCTAGGGCAGACACTCCATGTACGTTTCATTATCCCACTCGGTGACAGTGGACATGAAGCGCGCAAACTCATCGCGTTTGTATTCTTCGTACAGACGATACATCTCGCCCGGCATGCCGCGCTTGACGACTTCGTTCCCGGCCAGATGGTCCAGAGCCTCGCCCAATGACATCGGAAGCTTTTTGACCTCTTTGCCTTCGGCCATCGCCTCGTAGATGTTGCGCTCTTCGGGCTCACCGGGATCAAGGTTGTTGTCGAGCCCGTCATCCATCGCCGCCAGCAGGGTTGATCCCATGATGTATGGGTTCACCATCGAGTCGACCGATCTGTATTCAAACCGTCCGGGCGCCGACACCCGCAAACCGGTCGTCCGGTTCTGGAACCCCCAGTCGGCAAAGACCGGTGCCCAGAACCCGGTATCCCACAAGCGGCGATACGAGTTCACAGTTGAACACCCGATGGCCGTCAGTGCCTGAAGGTGCGTGACCACACCGCCAATGGCCTTCAGACCCTCTTTGCCAGGCATCTGCGGATCATCCGTGTCGGGCATGAATGTGTTTTCACCACCCTTTACGTACATGTAGTTTTCTTTCATTCCGGGCAAATCGCCAGGATCGTTGCCAACCGGAACGAACTCATCCTCACCACCTCTCCACAGGCTCATGTTGTGGTGGCACCCGCTGGCCGACACGCCCATGAACGGCTTGGTCATGAAACACGCAAAGATGCCGTTTTCACGCGCCACCTGCGCACAAATCTGGCGATAGGTGGTCAGACGATCGGCGTTGCGCAACACGTCGTCAAACATCCAGTTCAGTTCAAGCTGGCCGGGCGCGTCCTCATGATCGCCCTGGATCATGTCCAGTCCCATCTGGCGTGCATAGCGTATCACCTGCATGGATACAGGCCGCAGGCTTTCAAACTGATCGATGTGATAGCAATATGGCTTTGAGAACCCATCACGCGGCTTGCCGTCCTCGTCGAATTTCAGCCACATCATTTCGGGTTCGGTACCGATCCGAAGCTTGGTTCCGTGCTTTTTTGTGAATTCCTCGTGCAGCCGACGCAGGTTCCCCCGGCAGTCCGACGTCAGATAGCCACCGGGATTTTCCTTTTCCTCGCGGTTGCGGAACAAGGTGCAGTAAAACCGCCCGATCGTCGGGGCCCAGGGCAATTGCATGAAGGTTTCAGGTTCCGGAATACCTACAAGTTCGGCCGCCTCGGGACCATATCCAAGATAGTTGCCAGCACGATCCGTAAACAGGTTTACCGTCGCCCCATAGACAAGTTGAAACCCCTTCATGGCAACGGTTTCCCAGTGATCAGCTGGGATACCCTTACCCATGATCTTTCCAGTGACCGACACGAATTGAAGGTAGAGATACTCAATGCCTTTGGCATTGATCATTTCCCGTACCTGCTTGATTTTCTCATCGCGCCCCGGCGCGTCTACAAATCTTTCAAGATCGGTGGCCACTTTCTATCTCCTTGCTGGCTTGACGGAGCACTCTTCCGGCGCTCTTCAATGCGAACTTGGTAATTCTAACTCCACGGATACGGGCTGTTGGATACGGGGTGCAGTTCACCCTTGGCGAACCGATCAAATCGGAACGGCTCCAGAAGTTCCTGTCGTTCTCCAAGCACTTCGTCCGCAATCAGGTGACCAACACCCAGCATTTTCCAACCGTGGTTACTGTCGGCGATCACTGTGACGTTTTCTCGGAAATGATCGAAAACCGGAAAGCTGTCCGCTGTGAAACAGCCAATCCCGCCGGATGCTTCCTTGTGGTACTTTGGCATCATGCCTTCGTAGCGCGCCTGACAATGGGCCAGCGCACTTACCCACATATGCGCAAATTCGTGGCTCGAGACGAATTCGGGCGAAGACGGCCCATAGGGGTCGATCTGTACCTGGTCGACCGGCGTTTCCACCTTGTACGGGCTGGCGCCGCCCTGAATGCCGCCAAAATGCCAATCGGGCTTGTAGTAGATGCCCCACATCTCTTCGGTGATGGTCGACCCATCGACAGTCGATTTCAGTGCCGCATCCGTGTCGACATGAATCACTGGCGCAAGGCTGCCATCATCGGCGCGCCCAATATCCGGGTCGATATCCAACACGCCTTCCTCAAGCTGCCAGAACCGCCACATGTCGACGCTTTCATGAACCTCGCCCTGCAGGTCTTTGACAGTGATCTGGCTGGGCAGGTCCAGCATCGACCAGAAATCACGCACCCACGGACCGGCCCCGATGATGACGCGCTCGCAGCTCAGACTGCCTTTGTTCGTTTCAACGGACCGGATCGCGCCCGAGCCGTTCATGGCTTCGAACCCCAAGACCTCGACCCCGGTGATGATCCGCACGCCCAGCGCCTCGACCTTTTCGGCCAGCGCATACATCGTCTTGGTTTGATTAGAGAACCCACCGCGTTTTTCGTGCAGAACCGACGTGATGTTCTGCGCCTGCCAGTCGTCGAAATAGCCGCGCATATATGACGTGCAGGCGTTTTCGCCCTCGATGAAGACGCTTTCGTATCCGATTGCCTGCTGTTGCGCGTAAATCGACCCTACATCATCGCGCATGCTTTCGGACGAGATCTGCATGTACCCCACCGGATGGTACGACAATCCCTCCGGATCGGTTTCCCAGACGTCGACCGAATGGGCCATCAACCTGCGCATCGCTGGCTGAAAATAGTTGTTACGCACCACGCCGCATGCGATTCCGGACGCCCCGGCAGCAATCCCGCTTTTGTCCAGAACGACGATGCGACCCTCAACAGTTTCGCCGCGCTCCTGTAATCTCTCAGCCAGCTTCCAAGCTGTGGATATGCCATGGATGCCAGCGCCGACGACTACGAAATCTGCGTGTTGAGGGAATGCCATGTGTTTCCTCGTCCGTGGATGTTGCGTAAAAGAAGAGCCGCACTGAAAACCAAAATCAACAACTTTTAATCCAAAAATTGCATTTTGGACCACTGAATGCTAAATTGGTTTAAAATTGGACTACTAAATGGATCAAAAATGGGAAGACGAAATTTCTCCGACGTTGCGTCGGAACTCAGGCGTTCAATCGAAGAAGGGGATTTCCAGCGATTCGAGCGCCTTCCACCATCGCGGCTGTTGTCGGAAAGATTGGGAGTAGCTCGAAACACGCTGCGCGACGCGCTCTACCAGCTCGAAAAGGAAGGACTGTTGGAGACCCGTGCTGGCAGTGGCACGTACGTCACAGCCGCAAAACAGGATGTTGTTCCATCTGCAGTAGAAGAAGCCACCCCGTTAGAATTAATCGACGCGCGTTTCGCACTGGAACCGCATATCTGCCGTCTGAGCGTTCTACACGGCCGGCGAGAAGATTTCGAAGCGTTGGAAACGCTTTGCACTCAAATGGAGGCGGCACAAAACGATCCCGTTGTATTTGCCGAGGCAGACACCGCATTTCACCGCAGGTTGGCCGCTTCGACAAGAAACAACTTGCTGATTTGGTTAATCAGTCAGATCAATACGGTGCGATCCTTGGATGAATGGACCCGCATGCGTCATCTCACACTCGAAGAAGAAATTATTCAACAATACAATGCCCAGCACCGCGAAGTTCTCAACGCCTTGCGCTCACGTGAACCCGAGCGCGCCGCTGTCAAAATGAAAGAGCATCTGGAAACTGCACGTTTGTCGCTAACGCGTGCGGCAGAAGCGTAGTGCGCTTGCCCAGTCCAGACCTTAGGTCTCTCGGCGCAGTCTGCGCCGGGGTGTTGGGCGCACTACCCGTTCCTACGCTGGCAAGTGACTGCGAGATAATCGAAGCGTTGAACCGCTTTGCCACTTCGGGTTCGGCACCCGAAGGCGCAGTTTGTGTAACCTATTTATCGTCTTCTTCGACAACCGGAGTCTCCTGTTACTGGAGCCACTCTTATGGGAGTCCTTCCGCGGAAGATCAGGCTTCGGCGATGTGGAGTACGCTGACGAAATGCAGAAATGGCAGTCTTTTGAAGCCAGATGAGCAGGTGAACCACCCCGACAGTTACGACCTGAGGCAGTGGGCGCATAGACAGGACTTGTACGCCGTTTCGATCAAAGACAAGGCCGACAAAAATAGAACGTTAGTTTTCCTTCGTTTCGAGCCCGGCGAAGCCCCGCCTGCTGACTGATCACCGGACCTGCGCGGAGGTCTGCATCCAATTGATGTAGAGTCGTTCCGCCATGGCATTGAACTCCGGAATATGCTTCGAGACATCGGCTGCAAGACGCCCGGTGGCGTTCTCGCCCATAGCGTCATCTAATGCTGACCGGTACTCGGGGATTTCGGCCCAATTGGAAACCGTGTCTTTTTCGACTTCGATGTGGAATTGAGCAGAATAGGCACGCGTCCCCCATTTCATCGCTTGTACGGCGCAGTCTGGCGAAGTTGCAAGGCAAGTTGCCCCCGGAGGCATCTGCGTAACCTCCGCCGAATGCCATTGAAGACATGGAAAGCGATCAGGCAATCCATCCAGTATGACGCCAGAAGCTCCTTCCTCAGTTAGCTGAACGTCCATAACGCCGATCTCAGGTGTCTCAGATGGCCCCACGCTTCCGCCCAAGGCTTCGGCCAATAACTGATGCCCCAGGCACAAGCCCAGAAACGGTAGACCTCTGACTTCTACGGCCTCGCGAATGAAAGCCTTTTCGTCTTTGAGCCATGGATGAGCATCTTCCTGCCAAACGTCCATTGGCCCCCCCATAACCCACAGACCTTCATATCCATCCAGTGAAGGCAATTGTTGATTCTGATCCAGTTCGACCGCGTCATAGTCGTGACCATCTTCCCTGAGGAAGTCGCGGAAAACACCTGGATGCTCAACAGTCGCGTGCTGCAATACAAGAAGCTTCATAGCCCTTCCTTTTTCAGATCAACTTAATTGTAGAACGATTTTTTCCTGTTGCGAAAGGCCGCGTGTGTTGTCTACCAACTCAACAAGGGTCTCTCGGCCACAAACAAACAGCGACAAATACTACCTGCGGCTCGACGTCAAAACGAGTTTACATACGTCAAAACTTAGAGGCTTCAGAAAGACCAAAATATCCAGTCCATGCAAACTACTAGCTATTGAACAAAAACCTGCGAAGATCGGGCATGCGTAGACTAACGATCCTGCTACTGTATTCATCGTTGCTGATGCCAGCGCTTGCACGAGCAGAACCGTGCCGACTCGCGCTTGTACTTGCGTTGGATGTATCTGGCTCCGTAGACGAAGTTGAATATGCGCAACAATTGAACGGTCTTTCCTACGCACTGAACAACGCCGAAGTACGGGCAGCTATCTTGAAGGACCCTGAAACCCCGGTTCACCTCGCAGTCTTTGAATGGAGTTCCCAGAATCATCAGTTTTTGATTCAACCTTGGACGATACTAGACAGTCAAAACGCAATCGACGCCGCTATTGATCGAATTCGGACGTATCGCAAGAAGCGTGCAGGCTTAAAGACGGCGCTTAGCACTGCACTATTGTTTGCAGGCGAACTTCTCGAAGAGAAGAAGGAGTGCTGGCAAAAGACCGTGGACGTGTCCGGAGACGGCAAGAATAACATAGGCCCACCTCCTAAGCGCGTTTACGAACTCAATATTTTTACGAACGTAACAGTAAATGCTCTGGTAGTGGGGGATCCGAAGCCAGAAAAAAAGGGCGACGTGGGTGAATGGTTAACTCGAAATGAGCTTCAAAGATATTTTGAGCGTGAGGTTATCTATGGAAATGCAGCATTTGCAATGATTGCGAATGGTTACGAAGACTATGCTCAAGCGATGAAAAGAAAGCTACTAAGGGAAACCACCCTACCCGTTTTCGGTCACTGCGGATACCCGCGCGAATGCGACATCACTTTCCGAACGAAACTGCACCTGCCCTGAAGAAACCCCTCCCATGAAGGTGTCGGCAACGTAATCCCAACGCGTCTCCGGAGACTTGGAGAAGTCTTCAGTCAATTTTCCATCAGCCTGGAGCGTGGATGGCGCTTGAGTTGACTGCAGGCTCAGTCGAGAAACTGAGCGGCAAAACGATTGCGATCACACCGTTCATGCACTCGCATTGGTGGGACACATCACAGCACGGGTGAAACCATATTTCATCCTGAATTCAATCAATAACCAGACAATCATTCTAGCAAGTTGAATGTCTGGTTTGTTGCGCAGACTGTGAGTTGGAACAGACACAAATTTTGGCAGCGCAGCGAATGGCCGCTAAGCAGCCTGCAGACGCAGAATTCGGCTGCTGTGCTCAAAGTCCGCAACGGGCCGTCCTTTCAGGTGCACATAGGTTGGTATCGCATGAATGCTGGGGTCAATCTAATGGTGACTTAGTGTCCAAGCCTATGATCACCGCAAGTGATTTCAAAGTTGGCTTTCTATTTGCGCCTCGCATTTCCTTCCGCGGGACGCGTTCATCGTTATGCGATTTTTCAGTTCAGCCGCCCATAAAACGTCATGCGCGCTGCCTCGGAAAGCTCGACACCGGGTTCGGCATTGTAAGCCAGCACGGCCAAAATTCGCGTAAGGTCGCCCTCGTTCGGCGCTACCCGGTGTATCGAGTTGCGGCCACGGAAGAACACCAGTGTCCCAGCTTTAGCTTCCACTGTATAGACAGGTGCCTTTCCGTCCAGTATCTCGTCGACTTGCTCAAATCCCATTTCGCCGGAATCAGCATCACGAACAGCATTCACATACTCGAATTTCCCGCCTTTTTCCGGTGCCTGTACCATCAGCGTGATTGCAAAGGACGAGTTGTCAAAGTGCCAACCGAGCTCCTCGCCCTTCTCAGCGAAGTGGAGGTTGATGGACGAGAGTGGGTCAGCATATTCATGCATTGCCTCTTCGCCCAGAACGTCGCACAGGAAACTGCGAAAAACCGGGTCATTGTAAAGTATGCGCAGCGCCGAGCCCTGGGGCATCAGATCGTCGGTGATGCACCCCTTAGACGAAGTTACAAGCCGGTTGCGCGCGTGGTCGTCTGCGAAGTCTTCATCTTTCTCGGTGAGGTAAACATTGTGCTGGTTCGTAGATTTGAAGACCTTGTCCTTGTTGGCGAGACCTTCATCGCGGATCGCATCAATCGCATCCTTCAGAACAAAACCCGGCATAACGAAAACGCCGGTATCATCAAACTCGTTCTTACAAGCCGTCCGGAAATCAACGTCGGCAATCGGGAAGGTGTCCAAATCGATAATGTCACGCAGTTCCATAGAACTCTCCTGAATTCGAGTTTCTTTTGGAGTGGAGTATCAAGAATAGAAGAACAAATAAAATTACTTTTTGTTGCCTTTGGTGTGAAAGAACTTATTCAAGGCACATGACAAAGATAACACTCAAGCAATGTCTATACTTCAGGGCTGTGGCGCAGACCGGTGGCATCACCTCAGCGGCGGAGACCGTGGGGATCTCACAACCGGCCGTGGCTCAGGCGATCGCCAAATTGGAAGATCAAACCGGCCTCGTACTGTTTCGGCGCTTACACGCACGCGGCATGGAGCTGACGGCGCAGGGCGTCGAACTTCTGCGATACGCAGAGCAAATGTTGACCTACGCGGATCACATGGAAGTCGCAGCGGCAGATATCGCTGCACATCGAAAAGGAACTCTGCGTGTGGGTTGCTTTCAGTCGATTGCTCCGTTCTATCTGGCGCGCATTCTCAGTGACTATCGCCAAAAAGCGCCAGGTGTCGTTCTTGAAGTCGAAGAACGACTGCAAGAGGAATTGATCATTGCGCTTGACCGAAACGAAATCGATTTGGCGATCCTCTACGATCTGGGAATCGATCACACTCGCTTCCAGGTAAAGCCCCTCGCGACTGCGCATCTGTATCTGATCGTCCCGCCAGACCACCGGCTTTCAACCCGAGACTCTGTCTCTATCAGTGAAATTGATGGTGCCGATTTTGTGCTTTTCGATGCGCCTCAAAGTCGGGAGTTCTTTCTCAATCTTTTTTCTTTGTTCGATATTGCGCCCAAAATCGCCTTCCGGTCGTCTTCTATTGAATCTGTGCGATGCCAGGTTGCCAACGGACTTGGGGTTTCGCTTCTCTCAATGAAGCCAGCCGAAAACACAACTTATGATGGTGGTCATGTTGTGCCGATCAGGCTGACCGAAAAGATGCCCCCGACGCATATCGTGATTGCATCGCATGCGGATACCCCGGAGAACACTCTGGCGGAACCGTTCATCGCTTATTGTCGTGATGAATTTGGCGACTCGTATAGCCTCTAAATCAGATGCGAGTAAGTCTAGCATCCGTGTGCACTGTGGGCGTTCAGGCTTTGCACTCGCGGTGAAAGGCGGCAATGCGGGCGCGAGGGCAGCATCCGGAAGGCCCGCTGGATGTGTCGGCTATGGGCCGTTAGCACCGATCATACTTCTCGAAGCAGCGCTTCATTTCGGTATTCTGTGGGGGTCATGCCTGTTTGCGAGCGAAAGGCCCGGTTGAATGGCCCTAGCGATGAGAAACCAACGTCAAATGCAATGCTGAGCACTGTACGCTCGGCCATTTCCGGCTTTTCCAGCATCGCTTTCGCCTCACGAATGCGAAATGCGTTCACGAAGCTGGTGAAATTGCGGTGCCCCATTCCCTGATTGATCGCAGACCGTAGCCGATGTTCTTGCGTCCCCAGTTTGGCCGCCATTTGTGCTACGGTCAGCCCTTCCTCCCTCCAAAGACCTGCGGCCATCGCTGTTTCAATGCGCTTAATCAATGCCGCTTGTGCGGGGTTCGGGGTTATGTCGCGCTGCGGGGTTTCGAGGTGTTCGATCCAGATACCGGGTGCAACACGCACCGACCAGACCAAGAACGCGACAGCGGACAGACAAATTACAGCAGCCTGTAGCGGAAATACCCAATACGGAAGCACGTGATCCAATTGAGTGATTTCAATCACCGTTATGATTATGCCCAGTGTCAACAACCACGCCAGAAACCAACGACGAAATCGGCGGCGATCGGCGATCAAATCTTCGGCTTCGCCTGACACAACAATTTTCAGCATGTGCAAAACGAAGATCAGCACGCATAAGCCACGAACCACGCCCAGCGGAAACTGCAGCTGGGTCAACCAGCTTGTCCCAACAATCAGCACTGCGACGACGACCTGCCAAGGTCGGATGACAACGTCGTCCTGAAATAGCTCAATCGCAGCCCAATAGATCAGAACCGGGATCACGCCCGACATCATCACAAGAACAAACCGGAAAGGCCCCTCGCTCAGATTGATCCCCGGAGATGATACGACCACATAAGGGCCAAGGCTCAGGCAAAGCAGCACAACGGCCAGACATTTTCTGGTTCGGGGTCCGTTTGTCAGAAAGATCAAAGCGCCGAGGTAGAGAACGCCAACGGCGCAGCCGCGCAGGAAAGTATCGAAGAGCGCCAAGTCCAACATCACACGCGTAAGCGAAGTGCCATTTGGCTTGCCGGTCAATGGTTGGACCACGTCGAAACTGAAAAATCCTCGCCGAAAACTCAAAGCACCCATTGTTTTTCGAATTCAGAGAGCATTCGCAGCCCGCGCACGTCAGTTCATTGTGCAGGTCCTTCAGCGCTCGGAGAAAAAAATGTCGCATTTAAACTCACTGCTTTCCATCTATACAAATGTCTTTGGCGGAGACTTCATGCGCTATGTTTTAGGCGCAGGCGGTACGTATCTGTTGATCAATGTCCTTCTGGCACATCGGCTTACCGCACAAAAAATCCGCCCATCGGATCCACCTAGGGGCCAGATACGTCGCGAGATCCTGGCAAGTTTGCGGACCGTCCTGATCTTTACCGCCGCCGGGACATCAATCGTTCTGGGTGCAAATGCCGGGGTCATCACGATATACCAACAGGTTGCGACATTTGGTTGGACCTATTTCGTGTTCAGCGTTGTTGCGCTGATCGTCCTTCATGATGCGTGGTTCTATTGGACACACCGCGCGCTGCACTGCCCACCGCTGTTCCGGCGGTTCCACCGGTTGCACCATAGATCACACCAACCCACACCCTTCACCTCTTACAGCTTTGATGTCGGTGAGGCTGTGGTAAACGCTCTCTACCTGCCTTTAGTGTTGATCACTCTCCCGACGCATCCATTGGCGCTGTTCGTCTTTGTGACCCATATGATGTTACGCAATGCAGTGGGTCACTGCGGGATCGAGATCTTTCCAGCCGACAAGAAAGGGCAACCAATTTTTGGATGGCTGACAAGCGTCACTCATCACGACCTGCATCACGCCCATGCCGGTTACAACCTCGGCCTGTATTTCTCTTGGTGGGATCGGCTGATGAAGACGGAGCATCCTAAATACCTCACCGAGTTTGCCCGCGTTGCACCCCGCATCCCGACTGTCAGCCTGAAAGCACTAATTCTGTTGGTAGCAATTATTGGAGGTCTGACAGCCAGCCGCAGCGATGCCTTCGAACTGAAGGGTCACTACGCCTCCCCTGGTCTCGGTATTATAGTCGCGTTCGAGGGTTGTGGCCCGAAGAGCGCAACCAGATGTGGGCGCTTGATTTGGATGTGGGAGGGGCAGACGCCACATGCAAAAATCGGCGATTTGATCCTTACGGATCTGGTGTTCAATGGTACTGCCTGGGAGGGATTGCTGCGAGACCCGGAATCCGGGCGGACCTATCGAGGTACGATCAAACAACCGAGCCAACACCGGCTTAACCTCAACGGCTGCGCTGGTATCATCTGCGCAAGCCAAACGTGGCACTCAACACTCTACCTTCGAACCATACTTTCTGCACACGGAGGTTAACTCCATGCAGAGCGCTTGAGCGCCTTTAACGCGTTACCAAATCGGCGCCCGGCCTGTATCGCGATATCCCCATTTCCCGTCCTCAATAGCATGCAAAGTGTATTAACAGCGCGTCCAACTAACGGCTTCGTCCGCGATTATCGGCTCATCGCCTTTTGGATTTGGGTGTAGCTGCGAATGTCTGCAAAGCAGGAGGCGGCCGCAGCATTTCACGTGTCTGCCAGATGT
>NZ_JBQFQX010000022.1:0-54626 GCF_056537105.1 Ruegeria sp. CH11 | reverse complement strand
CTGGAAGACTGGTCCAAAACCAAACGCGCACCCAAACACGCCGATTGGCTGCACGCAAAAGAACTCAAAAAATAAATCCCCGCTCCGGCAACACCCAGCCGGAGCAACCCAAATCCTAACCCAAATTAATCGCTGGCGGGGTCTGCGATACGAAATTCTCTTTGCGCAAGAATACTGAGGCCAGCACAATCTTGATCTGGCCTCCACATTCGCTAAAAAACTTGGGCCCTGCAATTCATGCACGGCAGTTTTTGTGACATCCGAAGAATAGCTTACCGAGGTTGAAACCCCAACCAAAGGGTGCCGGTTGAAGATGGCCCCGATGAGTAGTGTTGCGTTATTTGACCTTCAGCGAGCCACCGGGTTCGCATTGCTTTCAGCTTCCGGGAATTTAGTAAACAGTCAGGTTCGCCTAGCGGACCTTAGTGTGGATTATTTTGGCGTAACGAAAATAATTGGAGCACGGTTTTGGAGGAGAAGGCATGAGTTCAGGGGCTGATCAGGAAGCGGCGAAGCCGATCAAGAACATTCTGTTCATCATGTATGATCAGTTGCGGTTCGACTATTTGTCCTGTGCGGGTCATCCGGTTTTGAAGACGCCGAATTTTGACCGGGTTGCGGCGATGGGTGTTCGGTTTACGAATGCCTATGTTCAGTCTCCGATCTGCGGGTCGTCTCGGATGAGCTATTATACGGGCCGGTATCCGTCCAGCCATGGGGCGCAATGGAACGGGTTTCCGATCCGCGTTGGCGAGGTAACGCTTGGTGATCACCTGCGTCAATTGGGGATGGATTGCTGGCTGATCGGCAAGACCCATATGAAAGCGGACAAGGCCGGGATGGAACGCCTTGGTCTGAGCCCCGACAGCGTGATTGGCGCACGTCAGTCGGAATGCGGTTTTGATGCCTGGATCCGGGATGACGGTCTGTGGGCCGAGGGTCCCGACGGGTTTTATGACGAAAAGCGGTCGCCCTATAACGAATACCTGAAATCCAAAGGCTACCCGTCGGAAAACCCCTGGGCGGATTTTGCCAATGCCGGGATTGACGAGGAGGGCGACATAGCCTCGGGCTGGATGTTCAAGAATGCGGACAAACCGGCCAATATCCGCGAAGAAGACAGCGAGACCCCCTGGCTGACGCGCGAGACGATCCGTTTCATCGAGGAAAACGACGGTCCCTGGTGCGCGCATGTGAGTTATATCAAGCCGCACTGGCCCTATGTGGTGCCTGCGCCCTATCACGATATGTATGGCGCGAATGCGATCCCGGCTGCCGTGCGGCATGAGCGCGAGCTGGAGAATACCCAGCCGGTTCTGAAGTCCTTTCAGGGCGCGCGGGTGTCACAGGCGTTCCAGCAGGAGGATGTGCGCGAGAAGGTCATTCCCGCCTATATGGGACTGATCAAGCAATGTGACGATCAACTGGGCGTGCTGCTGGACCACCTGGAGCAGACGGATCGGTTGAAGGACACGATGATCGTGCTGACCTCGGATCACGGTGATTATCTGGGCGATCACTGGATGGGCGAGAAGGACTTTTTCCACGAGCCTTCGGTCAAGGTGCCGATGATCATCTTTGATCCGCGCCAGGCTGCGGATGGCACGCGGGGCACGGTATGCGATGCGCTGGTTGAATCGCTGGACCTGTCGGCAAGCTTTGTCGAAGCGGCTGGAGGCAAAGTGCCGAGCCATATTATCGAGGGGCGCTCGCTGCTGCCCTGGCTGCGTGGTGAGCAGCCCGAATGGCGCGACTATGTGATCAGCGAATACGACTATTCCGCCCGTCCGCAATGTGTCGAGCTTGGGCTCGAGCCCCGCGACGCGCGCCTGTTCATGGTGTTTGACGGGCGCTACAAGCTGATCCACGCCGAGGGTGGATTCCGCCCGATCCTGTTTGATCTGCAGTCCGACCCGGCGGAGTTTGTCGACCTCGGCACATCCGATGACCATTCGGATGTCATCGCGCGCTTGTACGACCATCTCGGCCAGTGGGGCCGTCGGATGTCGCAGCGGGTCACCAAGTCGGATGACGACATCAAGGCGATGCGCGGCGGCTCGCTGCGCAAGGGCATCCTGGCGTTTCTGGTCGATGGCAGCGAAGTTCCCGACGAGCTTACCGCCAAGTACCGCGGAAAAGCCAAAGCCGACTACGTGTCGGACACACCAAACCCAGACTCACAGAAACCAAACTCCAAATCGGCATAAAGCCAAAAAACGCGCTTTTCATGTTGGCAACCGAAGCTGCCAGAGGCGGATTGACGTGACGTCATGGAAACCAAGGTGACATTCAGGGGTTGGAACAATGCCCATTTACCCGACGGGCATCCTTTGTCTTGTCGAAGCGTTGTTTCACCAGTTTGCAAAGGCGAAATAGTGACCGTTTGGCACCGGTTCGTCGCTTGCACGAAGGCCGGGTTGCGACTTTAAGTTGTTTGGAAGACCGATCTCCCCTAGAGCTCTCCGCGTTCTAATCAAAGCTCAACGACCATTGTGCGAACCCCTTGGCTTGAAGAGTGCCTTGGACTGGATTAGTTTAGTTAATAAATTCAAACAGTCGTTGGGAACACAACACTTATCGAGGTTTTGTTATGAGCGCGGAAAAATAGGGGGCAGAGATGACTGAAATTGACGACAGGGAGCTGGAACTTGCACAGTTTTTTCCCTACCAAATTTCAGTTCTTGCATCGCGCATTAGCAGACGACTATTGGCAGATTACCGGGATGAATTCGACCTGAATGCATCTGAATGGCGGGTCGTCGCACATGTCGCGCGTTGCGACAGAGTCTCTGTTCGTGAAATCCACAATTGCGTTAATTTAGACAAACCAACCGTCAGCCGTGCAGTTAGAAAGCTTGTTTCCTCTGGACTCCTGAACCGCGAGTCCAGCGAAGAAGACAGGCGGCTTTTGGAAATATCCCTTACCCCCAGAGGGTTGGAAGTGTACCGAAAAATCTCGGCTATTGCGCTGGACCTTGAAGAAGATCTGCTTTCCCCATTTTCGAAACTGGAACTTTTGGGAATCGTTTCTGCTTTCGAAAAGCTTCACCAAAAGCTTGATAAGGATAGCCGCGCCCCCAAGCGATCAGCGTTGGATGTTCTGGATTTTGATTGAGACTTGGCGACGCGCCTGCTCGAGAGCATCAAAAGCGTAGCATTCACTTCAACAGATCACGTGCATCTGCAGACGTGAGCGGGCGCGGTTTTTCGCAAGTGGTTGTCATTTCGACCCAGCGCCGACCTTCCCCAGCGTCCAGTATCGACGTCATGACATCAACTGCATGTACGGCCAGATCGATATTGCAGCGGTGGGGCCGCTCTTCTGAAATGGCTTGTACCATGTCTGCCAATCCAGCGGTGCGATAGTTTGCCTGCTGCGTGTCTTCGCCGTGGATTTCGTTCGCAACGCCAAATGGATGCTCTGAGCCAGGCAAAGGATGCAGGTCGCCAGCTTGATCGGAAATCATCACGTCTCCGCCGAAGAAGTTTGGGTCGGGCACCTGCATCGTGCCCTCGGTGCCGTATAGCTCCATATTTGGATGCGTATGAGCGCGGATGTCCCAACTGGCCCCCAAGGTTACGATGGCGCCATTTTCGAATTCGAGAAGCGCGTGGATATTGGTTGGCGTATTGACCGGGATCTCTTCGCCTTCGCGGGCGCCATTGCCGATTGTACGCGTGGGAAAACTTGCGGCGGTCATGGCGCAGACGGCCTTAACCGGACCGATCAGCTGGATCAGGTTGGTAATGTAGTATGGGCCGAGATCAAGGACCGGCCCTGCGCCCGGTTGGAAAAAGAAATCCGGGTTGGGGTGCCAATTCTCCATGCCGCGTGACATTACGTGGCAGGTTCCGCCGATCACGCGGCCGATCTGGCCGTCATCGATGACCGCGCGTGCTTGCTGGTGCGCACCACCCAGAAACGTGTCCGGTGCCGAGCCCACGCGTAGCCCTTTGCTTTCGGCCAGATCCCGCAGGGCTTTGCCTTGATCCAAAGTCAGGACCAGAGGTTTTTCTGAATAGGTGTGCTTTCCAGCCTCGAGAATACGCTTGGTCAGGTCGAAATGGGCCTCGGGGATGGTCAGATTGACGACAACGTCGATGTCGCCCGCGGCCAGCAGGTCATCTACCTCCTCGGCGCGGATATCATACTCGTCGGCGCGGGACTGCGCCGCGCTCATATTGATGTCCGCGACCGCGCGGACTTCCAGCCCTTTGAAAAGGGGCGCAAATTTTAGGTACGTAGTAGAGATGCTGCCGCATCCGATGATGCCGACGCCAAGTGTGCTCATGGAATATCCTCAAAGGGCTTGTACGGTTGCCAGCGAACGCGACGCGAAACGGTGGTGGTCGTTGGGGTTGTCGTGTTCGATGACATAACGAGAGACGCCGGCGTCCTGCAGCGCGTCGTGGATCGCGGTCCAGTCCATGACCCCATAACCCACATCAGCCCAACCGTCTTCGTCAACACAGTCGCCTTGCGGTGCCAGGTCCTTGATATGCGCCGAATGTATCTGATCGCCGTAGGTTCGGATGAGGTGTACCGGGTCCAACCCGGCGCGCACGACCCAGCCGAGATCAAGCTCGAGCTTCAGATCGGGCGAGGCGCCGGCGATGATGTCCAGCGGCGTTACGCCACCACCCAGATCGACCAGTTCGAAATCGTGATTGTGCCAACCGAAGATCAGCCCGGCCTCTTGCAGTGGTTTGCCAGCGGCTACCAGACGTTCGGCAAATACTTCCCAACCGGCGCGATCCGTCGGACGGTCTTTGGCGTCCAGAAAGGGCGCGAACACTGCTTCGGCTCCGACAGCCCGGGCGAGATCAATCGCAGCATCCGGGTCGCGTTCAATGTCGGCGAGGCCGTAGTGCAATGTGGGCATTTTCAGCCCCGCCGTTGCGAGGTCTTCCGTGAGCGAAGGTGCCTGGGCGAACAGGGCACCATATCCTTCGACCTCGTTAAATCCGGTTGCGTAAAGCATGGCGAGCGTGTCCAGCAGGGGCCAGTTTCGCGAACCGTAAAGCTGATATGAAATAGCAGGCATGATATGTCCTTTCATCTGACGCGGGTTACAGTCGCGTCTCGGTCGCGGCATCAAACAGCGAAGCGCGCGAAGTATCGAAACCAATTCGCAGGCGATCGCCCTCGGCCACGCGGCTGAGCCCATCCATGCGGAACCGTAGGTTGAGTGACCCAAGGGTGGAGTGAACCAGAGTATCCGAACCCAGTTTCTCGACGATCTGAACTTCGACCTCTGCCTGTGCCGCAGCAGTCTCAATCGCGTCGCCGGTCAGTACATGTTCGGGGCGAATACCGATGACAACGGGCCCGGCTTGGTGGCCAGTCCTTTCGAATTCGTAGCTGTCCAGCGGCAGCGACAGGTCTTGGGCGGCGAATTGGCCATTGTCGATGCGGCCTTCGATCATGTTCATTGCCGGGCTGCCGATGAAACCTGCGACGTAGATGTTCTGGGGCCGGTTGTAGATCTCATCGGGGCTGCCCAACTGCATGATTTTACCGCCCTTCATGATGGCAATCCGGTCCGCAAGGGTCATCGCCTCGACCTGATCATGCGTCACATAGATCATAGTGTTCTTGAGCTGCTGATGCAGGCGTTTGAGTTCAACCCGCAGATCGGTGCGCAGCTTGGCGTCAAGGTTCGAGAGCGGCTCGTCAAACAGGAACACATCGACATCACGCACCAGTGCCCGGCCGATGGCGACGCGCTGACGCTGACCGCCGGACAATGCGCCCGGCTTGCGTTTGAGCAAAGGTTCGATCTGTAAAATTTCGGCGGCCCGCGCCACGCGCTTGGCGATCTCATCTCTGGGAACGCGCGCATTCTTGAGGCCGAAGGATAGGTTCCCTTCGACAGTCATCTGCGGGTACAGCGCATAAGACTGGAACACCATGCCGATGCCACGGTCTGAAGGCTCCTTCCAGGTTACGTTCTGACCTTTGATGAAGATCTGCCCGTCGGTCACGTCCAGCAGCCCGGCGATACAGTTCAGCAGGGTGGATTTGCCACACCCGGACGACCCCAGCAGCACCAGAAACTCGCCTTCATGGATGTCGATGTTCAGCTCTTGCAGAACTTTGACTTCGCCAAAGTGCAGGTCCAGATCGCGGACTTCGACGGAATGGGAATGGATGTTCATTGGGTCAACCTTTCACAGCGCCGGCGGCGATACCGCGCACAAAGAGTTTGCCGGAGACAAAGTAGATGACGAGAGGGACAAGGCCGGTCAGTAGCGTTGCGGCCATGTTGACGTTGTATTCCTTGATGCCCTGGACCGAGTTCACGATGTTGTTCAGCTGCACCGTCATCGGATAGGTTTCGGGCTTGGTGTAAATCACGCCGAACAGGAAGTCGTTCCAGATGCCGGTGACCTGCAGGATCATCGCGACCACGAAAATCGGGATCGACATGGGCAGCATCACCCGGAAATAGACACCCCAGAACCCGGCACCGTCGACGCGGGCGGCCTTGAACAGCTCTTCCGGCAGCGAGGTGAAGTAGTTTCGGAACAGCAAGGTCAGGATCGGCATCCCAAACACCGTGTGCACCAGAACCAGCCCCCAGAGCGAGCCCATCAACCCGATCTCTCGCAGGATGATCACGATGGGATAGAGCATGGTCTGATAGGGAATGAAGGCCCCAATGATCAGGATGGTAAAGAACACCTCGGACCCTTTGAACCGCCAATTGGCAAGCGCGTAGCCGTTCACGCTGGCAATCGAAATGGACAGGATAAGCGATGGGATCAGGATCTTCACCGAATTTCCGAAACCCCGGCTCAGGCCATCGCAGTTGATGCCCGTGCAGGCCTCTGCCCAGGCCTTAACCCAGGGCTCAAAAGTGATTTCGACAGGCGGCGCAAAGATATTGCCCAGACGGATTTCCGGCATCCCCTTCAGCGAGGTGACGATCATCACGTAAAGCGGCAGCAGGTAGTAAATCGAAACCAGCAGCAACGTGCCATAGAGGAATATGTTGCGGCGCGAGAGACGCGATTTCGGCTTGCTTCCGCGAGGGCCTTCCAGAATCCGTCCAGCGGTTTGGGATGTCGCATCAACCACGTTTCTTTCCTCCGAATTCCAGATAAGCCCACGGGACCAGCACGATGATGACCGACAGCAACATCATGGTTGAGGCAGCAAAGCCTTGTGCAAGGTTCTGAGCTTCGAACATGTAGTTGATGACGTATTTGGCGGGGACTTCGGATGCGATGCCCGGGCCTCCATTGGTCTGCGCGACCACAAGATCGTAAAGCTTGATGATGCCGCTGGCGATGATGACCAAGGCGGTCACGAAGACAGGGCGCATCATTGGGATGATCACGCGGACATAGGTTTTGGTGATGCCGATGCCGTCGACTCGGGCGGCTTTCCAGATGTCTTCGTCAATGCCGCGCAGACCGGCCAGCATGATGACCATGACAAAGCCGGTGCCTTGCCAGAGACCTGCGATCAGGATGCCGAAGATAACGATATCCGGATTGTTGAGCGGGTCGAAAGTAAAGCTTTCCCAACCCATGTTGCGCACAACGCCCTGAATGCCGAAATCGGGGTTCAGGATCCATTGCCAGGCGAGGCCGGTAACGATGAAGGACAGGGCGAAAGGGTATAGAAATATGGTGCGAAACGCGCCCTCGAACCGGATTTTGCGATCCAGAAGGGCCGCGAGGGTAAAACCCAGGACCATGGTCAGTACCAGCGAGCAGACACCATAGATCAATAGGTTTTCGACCGAAATGATCCAGCGGTTGCTGTTCCAGAGCCGTTCATATTGATCCAGTCCAACAAAGTCCCACTTTGGCAGCAGGCGAGACTTGGTGAAGGAATGTGCGACTGTCCACGCCGTGCCGCCGACAAACACCACCAGCGCCGTGAGGATCATCGGGATCGAGGCGAACTTGGCGCTTAGGTTGCGAAACAACTGTTTTGGACGGCGTACCGGGTTGTCGGATACGCGTGCGGTATCTGCAAGTGTCATAGGAAACCCCGTTAAGGGTCGGGGCGCGGGGGGAGAGGCGCGCCCCGACATGTCAGGCTCAGTCGGCAGACGCGATAATCGACGCGTACCGGGCCTGTGCATCTTCGGCGGTCATGTCCGAAGCCCAGAACTCGGCCATCAGATCCTTGATCTGGGTCTGAGTGTCAGCGGACAGGGTTTGGTCCGCATTGGGCAACACGCCGCCCGCTGCCAGGATCGCAAGGCCCTTCTGCATACAGTCATTTGCGGTCGACAGATCAATGTCACCACGGACAGGCAGCGAACCTTTTGCCAGGTTGAAGGCGACCTGTGCCTCTTTTGAGATCAGGATCGAGGCCATCTCAAGCTGCGCGGCCTTGACATCAGGGTCGTCTACGACGGGGAAATAGAATGCGTCGCCACCGGTGTCGATGACCTGGTTCAGGCCCAGACCTGGCAAGCAGGTGTAGTCTTCGCCGGCCACTTGACCAGCTACGGCAAACTCACCCTGAGCCCAGTCGCCCATGATCTGTCCACCCGCTTTGCCGGTGATCACCATGTTGGTGGCAAGATTCCAGTCCTGCACGTTGCTGTTGCGCGCCAGCTCGCGGGCATCAGCCGAAGCCTGGAACACTTTGGCATATTCCGGTCCGCCGGCTACGTCGGCATCCTTTTCGACGACAACTTTGCTCCAGGTGTCGATCCCGACCACGCTGATTGACAATGCGCCGAACGCGATCGCCTGCTGCCAGCCTTGTTGCCCCTGTGCCATCGGCACCAATCCGGCTTCTTCCAGCTTGGGTGCAGCGGCGACGAATTCGAACCAGTCCTTTGGCACGTCAATACCGGCCTTTTCAAAGGCGTCGTGGCTGAGCCACAGCCATTGGGTCGAGTGAATGTTTACCGGAACGCAGTAAATACGCCCCTCGTAGGTGCAGCCCTCTAGCAGGGACGAAGGGTAAACGAAGTCTTTCCAACCTTCGGCCTCGGCCAAATCGGTGAGGTCCGTCATCAGGCCTGCTTCGATCAGTTCTTCCGCCTGACGGCCATGGTTCAGCTGCGTCGCTGCCATTGGATCACCGCCCAGGATGCGACTGATGATGATTGGACGCGCCGTGCCGCCTGATCCGGCGATCGCGCCGTCCACCCAGTTATGTGCCGTCTTTTCGTTTACGGCCTTGGCGAATTCCGAAACTGCAACCGCTTCACCTCCGGATGTCCACCAATGTGTCACTTCAAGATCGGCAGCACTCAACGCGCTAGCGCTAACAATTGCTGCTGTGGTTGCCAGAGCGGCTTTGGTCTTCATAGCGTTTTCCTCCCAACTAAATCGTTGTAGATTTTTCTATAACGTTTTAGATTGTACTTGCAACAGTTTTCTTTCTGGATAGATTTGACGCCATCAGATACCGCCCTGCAGTTCTGATCGGCCTCAGCAAAGCGAAGGTGAAAACGATGAAAAATAAAAGCCCTGCGCCCAGATCAAGCTCTCGGAAGCCGACTCTCAAGACCATTTCGGAAGTGAGTGGAATGGCGGTTCCCACTGTTTCGCGCGCGTTGGCGGATGCGCCTGATATCAGCGAATCAACAAAGAAAAGGATTCGTCAGATCGCCAAAGAACTCGGTTATGTCCCGAATCGCGCTGGCGTTGGTCTGAGGACCGGACGCACGAATGTGATCTCACTGGTGATGTCGACCGAACGCGAAATGATGAATGTCACGGCGCGCCTGTTGTCGTCGATCGGGGTGGCCCTTCGCGAGACCCCTTACCATCTGAACGTGATTCCGATCCTGCCCGATGATGATCCAATGGAGTCGGTGCGCTATATCGTCGAAAACCAGACGGCCGATGGCATTATCTTCAATCAGGTCCGGACCGAGGACCCGCGCGCAAGATACCTTATGGACCGCAAGTTTCCCTTTGCCACCCATGGTCGTACCAAATGGGCCGGACAGCATGCCTATTACGATTTCGATAATTTCACCTATGCCCGGCTGGGGGTTGATGAACTTGTTCGCAAGGGACGTCGGAATCTTGTGCTGGTCGCTCCTCCGCTTGACCAGAACTACGCGCTCGAGATGGTGAACGGGGCGAAGGCGGCTGCAGAAAAGCAGGGTGTGAACCTGCATGTTGCACAACAGGTGCACAGCGATGCGACCACATTCGAAACCCGTGAATGGGCAACGCGAAAGATGGCCGCGGACCCCAAGATAGACGGGTTCATCTGCGCCTCGACCAACGCGACCATGGCGGTTGTGGCTGGAATGGAAAGCCTGGATTTCCGGGTTGGGGGCGACTTCGACATCGTGTCGAAAGAGGCCATACCCATGCTGCAATTCGTGCGCCCGGAAATCATCGTCATTCACGAAAATGTCGATACCACAGGAGCGTTTCTGGCAAAGGCCACCATACAGGCAATCCAGAACCCCGAAATTTCACCCATGCAATGTCTGGAAGTGCCCGACCGAAGCGCGCTTCACAGTCTTTGACGTCCGACAATCAAGGAGACCAATTTGGGCACTCAGATCAAAGGGCCAGCTTTGTTTCTGGCGCAATTCGCGGCGGATGACGCGCCGTTCAACTCACTTGCTGAAATCGCGGCCTGGGCCGCTGGGCTTGGGTACAAAGGGGTGCAGATACCGACTTTTGACGCGCGCCTGTTTGACCTGGGCAAGGCCGCAGACAGCCAGACCTATTGCGATGAGGTCAAAGGCATCTGCGCGGATGCCGGGGTTGAGATCACCGAACTGTCGACCCATCTGCAAGGCCAATTGGTCGCGGTAAACCCGGCCTATGACGCAGCATTCGATGCCTTTGCGCCGGAAGACTGCCGCGGCAACCCGGCCAAGCGTCAGGCATGGGCGGTGGATCAGATGAAGAAGGCCGCGATTGTCAGCGAACGGCTGGGCCTCAAGCACACTGTTAGTTTCACCGGCTCTCTGGCGTTCCCGTTTCTTTACCCGTGGCCCCAGCGGCCCGACGGGCTGATCGAGGAAGCCTTTGCCGAGCTCGGCCGCCGGTGGGCCCCGATCCTGAACCACTATTCCGATCACGGGCAGGATATCGGGTTCGAAATCCATCCGGGTGAGGATGTGTTCGATGGCGCAACATTCGAGATGTTCGTCGATGCCTGTGACGGTCACGAGGCGGCGATGATCAACTACGATCCCAGCCACTTTCTGTTGCAGCAGTTGGATTATCTGGCGTTCATCGATCTCTACCATGACCGTATCAACGCGTTTCATGTCAAAGACGCCGAGTTTAATCCGGACGGGCGGCAAGGTGTGTACTCTGGCTATCAGGGATGGATGAACCGCGCGGGCCGGTTCCGGTCGCTTGGCGACGGCCAGGTGGATTTTGCCGGGATCTTTTCGAAACTGACCCAATACGGCTTTGACAGCTGGGCGGTTCTGGAATGGGAATGCTGCATCAAATCCCCCGAACAAGGCGCGGCCGAGGGCGCACCATTCATTGAAAAACACCTGATCGAGGTCACGCAGAAAGCCTTTGACGACTTTGCCGGTGGCGAGCGGGATGAGCCAATGATCAAGGGAATGTTGGGGCTATGACACGTTTGAAACTGGGCATGGTCGGTGGCGGGCAGGGGGCCTTTATCGGTGCCGTGCACCGGATTGCGTCCCGTATCGACGGGCGGTTTGAACTGGTTGCCGGGGCGCTGTCCTCGGATCCGGATCGGGCGGCGGCCAGTGCAGCGGAACTTGGGATCGCGTCGGACCGGTCTTATGCCTCTTACGAGGATATGGCAAAGGCCGAGGCGGTGCGCCCAGATGGGATTGACGCGGTTGCCATCGTGACCCCCAACCACATGCATGCTGGTCCCAGCGCAGCGTTCTTGAATGCAGGTATCCACGTGATTTGCGACAAACCTCTTGCTGCCAGCAGCGAGGAGGCTAATGCGATCAAGGCTGCCGTCGAAACCAGCAAGGCCCGGTTCTTTCTGACCCACAACTACACGGGTTACCCGTTGATCCGGCAGGCCCGCGCCTTGGTTGAGCGCGGTGATCTGGGACAAATCAGGTTGGTACAGGCGGAATATGCGCAGGACTGGTTGACAGAGCCGCTGGAACAAGACGGGCACAAGCAGGCCGGTTGGCGCACCGATCCAACGAAGTCCGGCGCTGGTGCTATCGGCGACATCGGCACCCATGCGTTCAATCTGGCCAATTTTGTTACCGGGCTGAAGGTTCAGGCGCTGTCTGCGGATCTGCAGAGCTTTGGCGCTGGCCGACAGGTGGACGACAACGCACATATTCTGCTGCGCTACGAAGGCGGCGCGCGGGGAATGCTTTGGACCAGTCAGGTGGCGGTGGGCTGCGAAAATGGTCTGCGCCTGCGCATCTATGGTGACAAAGGTGGGCTTGAATGGGCACAGGAGAACCCTAACCACATGACCTACACGCGCTTTGGCGAACCGAAACAGATCCTGACCCGTGGTGGGGCTGGAACCGGCCCGGACTGGACCCGCATCCCGCCAGGACATCCCGAAGGGTATTTGGAAGGTTTTGCAACGCTCTACAATGACATCGCCGACGTTATTTCCTTGGGCGCCGATAATGCGCTGATCCCGAATTTGCAGGACGGTCTGGACGGGATGTGGTTTATCGCAGCGGCCCAATCCTCGGCTGCGAAAGACGGCGCATGGGTGGGGCGGTGACATGACCAAGCTGCGCTCGCGTGAGTGGTTCAACAATCCCGATGATCCCGAGATGACGGCGCTCTATCTTGAGCGCTATTTGAACTACGGCCTGACGATGGAAGAGCTTCAGTCAGACAAACCTATCATCGGTATTGCCCAGACCGGAAGCGATCTGAGCCCGTGCAATCGGCATCATCTGACACTGGCCAGCCGCGTGCGCGACGGGATCAGGGATGCAGGTGGAATACCGATGGAGTTTCCCGTCCACCCGATTCAAGAGACCGGGCGGCGCCCCACCGCGATGCTGGACCGAAACCTGGCCTATCTGGGCCTTGTCGAAACCTTGCACGGCTATCCGATTGATGGCGTGGTGCTGACGATTGGGTGCGACAAGACTACGCCAGCCCTGTTGATGGCGGCGGCGGCGGTGAACATTCCTGCGATTGCACTTTCGGTCGGCCCGATGCTGAACGGCTGGCATAACGGAGAACGCGCCGGCTCCGGGTCGGTCATCTGGCAAGCCCGCCAACAACTTGCAGCCGGAGAGATTGATGCGCAACAGTTCATGGATCTCGCCGCCTCGAGCGCGCCTTCGGTCGGCTATTGCAATACAATGGGGACGGCCAGCACGCTAAATTCTCTGGCCGAAGTTCTGGGGATGCAACTGCCCGGTTCTGCGACGATCCCCGCCCCTTATCGCGAGAGAGGGCAAATCAGCTTCGCTACCGGACGACGGTGCGTCGAGATGGTGCGTGAGAACCTGCGTCCGTCTGACATCATGACACGTGCTTCGTTCGAAAACGCGATCGCAATCTGCTCTGCTCTCGGGGGGTCGACCAACGCTCCAATTCACCTGAACGCAATCGCCGCGCATCTTGGCATCTCGCTGAGCAACGCGGATTGGGAACGCGTCGGTTATAACGTCCCTTTGCTGGTCAATCTGCAACCGGCCGGGTCATACCTAAGCGAGGATTTTCACCGTGCGGGTGGTGTTCCTGCATTGGTGGGGCAAATGTTGTCGGACGGCGCCATACCGCACCCGGAGACGCTGTGCGCAAACGGTCAAAGCCTGCGGCAGACCTATGAGGGCTGCAAGCCAACCAACCCCGATGTGATCCGCCATCGTGACATGGCGCTTGTCGATCGCGCCGGATTTCTGAACTTGTCTGGCAACCTGTTTGACAGCGCGATCCTGAAAACCTCGGTCATTTCCGACGCGTTTCGGGACCGGTATTTGTCCAACCCGGACGATCCCAACGCCTTTGAAGGCCGCGCGATTGTCTTTGACGGTCCCGAGGATTTTCATGCGCGGATCGATAATCCGGATCTGGGTATTACGCCCGCTGACATTCTGGTTATGCGCGGGGCGGGTCCCAAAGCTTATCCCGGTGCGGCGGAAGTTGTGAACATGCGTCCGCCGTCGTACCTGATCAAACAAGGGATACACGCCCTTCCATGTATCGGGGACGGCCGCCAATCTGGCACGTCCGGATCAGCGTCAATCCTGAATGCATCCCCCGAGGCGGCGGATGGCGGCGGATTGGCTATATTGCAAAGCGGAGACCGCTTGCGGATCGACCTGAACGCACGCAGCGCAGATATTTTGATTTCGGATCAGGAATACAGCGCACGCGTGACCGCACTTGAAGATGCGGGCGGTTATCCAGTCCCCGTCAGTCAGACGCCTTGGCAGGAAATGTTTCGCAAAGCTGTCGGCCCATTGTCCGAAGGCATGCTGCTGAAGGGTGCTGCTGAGTATCAGAACATTGCCGCGAAGGGGGTCCCCCGAGACAACCATTGATCATCTGGGGCCGTCTGTTTGACAGCCCCGATCTGCCAGAGAACAAGCTCTGCTAGGTCAATCCAGGTGAAACACTTCTTCCATGGATGCCCACCATTCGCCCTCGGCCCGGGTTGTCAGCGGGTCCTGCATCGGTCCGCAGACTTTCCACCAGTCTTGCGTGACCGGATCGGCAGCAATCGCCGCGCTGTCGGTGTCAAAATCCGTGCCTGTATATTCCCAATAGCTGAACATCAGGTTTTCTGGCTCGCGCAGAAAGATCGAGTAGTTGGTGATGTTCGATGCCTTCAAGCGTGCCAACACGTCTGGCCAGACATCTGCGTGCAGGCGTTTGTATTCTGCCATGTGTTCGGGTCGCAGGCCGATCACCTTACCCATTCTCTGTACCATATTGTCAGTCCTTGTCGTTTGGGATGATTGCGCCGGGCTTCCCAACCACCTTTCGCGCGGTCATGTGACCGGCGACCATACAGGCCTCAGTTGGCTGGCCTTGCATCAGCGCAGCCAGATATCCACCGTTGAAACTGTCTCCTGCCGCGGTTGTGTCGATCACCTTTTCCGCACGCGGAAAGGCGCTTGTTACCGCGATCGACGGGTCCAGTGGCGCTGGGCCTTTGTCCGAGCGTTTGAGGGCACCGTGGCGCAAGCCAAGGCCGCGTAGCCGCGTCAGTACCGCCGCCTCATCGGCGTCGCCGAACAAGTCCATTTCATCGTCGACCGAGGGCAGAGCGACATCCGTAAGTGACCAGGCGCGAGTCACGGTTTGGCGTGCGGTTTCGATGTCTTCCCAAAGGGCGGGGCGGTAATTGCTGTCAAAACAAAGCCGCAGCTTCCCGGCATCGCGCAGCGCAGCGATCCGGCCCAACAAGGCATCGCGCTGTTGCGGGGCCAGAATGGCCAGTGAAATGCCAGAAAGGCATAGAATACCAGCCCGCTCCAACACGTTCAGCTCAGCCGGGTCGGAAAACATCGCGCGCGCTGCGGATTGATTGCGCCAATAGAAGAAGCTGCGTTCGCCGTGCGCGTCGGTCTTGACCGCATACAACCCGATGTTGCGGTTCGGATCGCGTCGCATCAATCTTGTGTCAATTTGCTCATGCGCGGCCAGATCCAACGCGCTTTGGGACAGTGGGTCCAACCCAACGCGCGTCAGGTAGGATACCTGGCCTGCATCCTGAAGCGCACGTTTGCAATACACGGCTGCATTGAACGTGTCGCCGGCGAAACCCACAGCGTAACCAGTGGCATCGCTGCGCAATTCGCCCATTACCTCGCCTGCAAATACGATTTGATTGTTCATCTTACTGAGCCCATTCGATTTTACCTCTGGCATGCACCCATATTCTCAGCAGATTCATTTCTTTCCTCAGCTTGAGTGTCAAACAGAACATCGCAAAGACTTGACTTTTTGTATGTAATAATAAAATACGAAACTAAAGATCGGAGACCGCGATGTCAATCACACCCATCCTGCAATTTGGCACCAGTCGCTTTCTTCAGGCGCATGCGGATTTGTTCATATCCGAGGCCCTGAAAACGGGCCAGGCTTTGGGGCAGATATGCGTAGTGCAATCGTCGGGCGATCCGGCACGGGCGCGCCGGTTGGCAGCGCTGGCCGCGCCCGAGGGCTATCCGGTACGGGTTCAGGGTATCGCTGGCGGGGCTGAACAACGGTACGAAATCCGCGCTTCGGCCATAGCGCGCACCTTGTCCACCGCAACCGATCAGCCAGAGGTCGAACGCGTTTTTGTCGAAGAGGCTGAAATCGTCCTGTCCAACACCGGTGACGCGGGTTGGGTGCCGCTGCCTGACGACAACCTAAGCCATTTTGCGCAAACCATGTCTTACCCCGCCAAGCTGACCCATTTACTGCGCGCGCGGTTTCGGGCCGGTGGCCGACCAATCCAAATCATGCCGACCGAACTGGTGGCCCGAAATGGCGATACCCTGCGTGAGCGGGTTCTCGAATTGGCGCGCCCGCTGGAAATGGAATTCGCTGACTGGATCGCAGGCGAGGTGCGCTTTGTGAATGCGCTGGTTGATCGTATCGTATCGGAACCATTGGACCCCGCAGGGGCCGTGGCTGAACCCTACGCCCTGTGGGCGATCGAAGATTGCGATGGCCTGATCCTGCCCGCGCAGCACGCGGCAATTCAGGTGGTTCCCGATCTTGATCCGAAAGAGAAACAAAAGCTGTTCATTTTGAATCTGGGCCATAGCTATCTGGTAGACGGCTGGTTGAAACGTCGCCCACAGGGGGCTGAACTGGTGCGAGAGGTCATGCAGGACGCCACCGTACGCGCCGATCTTGAAACGCTCTATAAGCAAGAGGTTCTTCCTGGTTTCGAGGCCGCAGGCCTGGGCGATCAGGCGCGGGAATACGTCCGAACCACGATTGACCGGTTCAGCAACCCGTTTCTGGATCACCGGCTGGAAGATATCGCTCAGAACCATGACGAAAAGAAAGCGCGTCGGATCGGTGCCTTTATCGAGTGGGCCCAAGGGCAGGGCTGTACCGCCGACATGCCCCGCCTGAACGCCGCCGCCGGGCGCGGATGACCTGCCAAGAAAGGACCAATGATGAAGATCAATCGAGTTGGGCAAACCAACGTTCATGCGACAGAACTGTCATTTGGCTGTGCAAGCGTCGGGAACCTGTACCGCGAAATCAGCGATGCCGAAGCGATGCAGGTTCTGCAATGCGCTTGGGACAACGGAATTCGGTACTTCGATACCGCGCCACATTATGGCAGGGGTCTGTCTGAGAAGCGGTTGGGGAAATTTCTGCAAGGACGGTCGCGCTCGGACTACGTGATATCGACCAAGGTCGGCCGGGTTCTGACCCCCGGCAACGCGATGGCCGAGGCTAACGGGTTCATCAACCCGCTGCCCAATGACGTGCATTACGATTATTCGGGTGACGGGATCGAGGCCTCATTCGAGCAGAGCTGCGAAAGATTGGGGACCTCATATGTTGACATCGTCTTTGTCCACGACATCGGCACCTATACCCACAAAGACGGAAACCCGCCGCATTTTGGCGACCTGATGGACAGCGGCATCGACCGGTTGCGTGCCTTGAAACAGGCGGGTCGAATTGGGGCATATGGTTTGGGCGTCAACGAGACAGAAGTCTGCCTCGATGTGATGCGCGACGCGCCGATCGACGTGATCCTGCTGGCAGGTCGTCTGACCCTGCTGGATCGACAGGGCGAGGACGAGCTTGTCGGGCTGTGCCGCGAACAGCAGACCAGTTTGGTTCTGGGTGGGATTTTCAATTCGGGCATTCTGGCGACGGGCCCGGTTGAGGGGGCGCATTTTGACTATAAACCGGCCTCGGATGAAATCATGGCCAAGGTTACGGCATTGCAGGCCCGGGCAGACGCCGTTGGTGTGCCTCTTGCAACGGCGGCATTGCAGTTTGCGCTGCGTCACCCCGCAGCGGCGTCGGTTCTTCTGGGTACAGCCAAGGCATCGTCACTGGCCCGTAATCTGGATGCGCTCAAGACAGCGTGGCCAGAGGGCGCCGATCAGATTTTCGATCCGGTCTGACGGCACGTCAAACCAGGTCATGTGCGCTGAGCGAGGCCAGCAAAGTCTGCTTAGAGGTGGCCAGATGATCTCTGGCTGCCGCCATCGCCTGTGCTTCGTCACGGGCGAGCAAGGCGTCGATCAGACGTAAATGTTCGGTGATGGCGGCTGCGTTGCGTTCGCGTTCGTCTTTCTTGTCCCATTGATAATGGTAGTGAAAGATAAGCGAGATCACGCGCTGGAACTCGGCGGCAAAGCGGTTCTTGACCACACCGCCCAACGTGGCGTGGAACTTTTCGTCCAGCATCGAGAAGTCGTGAAAGCGTGTGTCGATCTGTTCGCGCAGATCCAGATGATCGCGCCGGAGCGATTTGAGCTGCCCCCAAATCTCAGCATTTTCAGGCATCGACAACAACTTTGCGATGGCGTTCAGTTCCAGCATCGCACGGAAGTCGGACAGTTCGACGGCATAATCGGTCGTAAAGCCCAGCAGTTCCCAACCGCTGCGCTTGCGCCGCTGTACCAGACCGAAACGGCTGAGCGAGGCCAGAAACTCTTGCAGCACGTGCTGCTGAACATTCCAGTTGCGGGCCAGTTCCGTCACATTCAAAGGTGTGCCGGGGGCAACGTCGAAACGCAGGATCCAATCCAGAAACTGTTGTTCCATTTCTTCCGGCGACATAGTTTCCTGTCGGGTGGCCAGACGGTCACTTTGCAGCGGTGCGCGCAGCAAAGTTTTTGATCGCCCCTCCCATCGGATAATACCCTCGTTGTCCATTCGCGTCAGAGCAGACCGAACCACGGTTCTGCTGACCTCGAGCGTTGCGGCAAGATTGGTTTCCGAGGGCAACATGTCGCCAGACTCCAACGTGTCGCACACATCCAGCAGGACGTTGTAAGCCTCTCGAAATCGGTCGTCAGTTCGCGCCACGTCAGGGGGCCTCCTACTAAGATGTTATTATTGTTGCCGATTTTTATTTTTGTCGTCAATAATAAAAAACAATTGACAATTTGGCTCACCACTGGTGAACTGATTTAAATAATTAAAAACCAAATCGCGCCACCGATCGCGATCACTGTTGGAGATCAGAATGGGCCTGTCACTTGCCGAAATGCGAAGCAAGGGAAAGCAGCTGAACATCTCGGCCGAGATGTTCCACAAGCTGTCCGCTTTTCTGACGTTGCTGATCCTGATCATTGTCTTCGCGTTCGGCAATTCGGCGTTCCTGTCCGTGAATAACGGTTTGACCGTATTGCTGCAAACATCGGTGATCGGATTGTTGGGCATCGGCATGACGCTGGTGATCATCACAGGCGGCATTGATCTGAGTGTCGGTTCGGTGCTGGCTTTGTCCGGCACAGTGACCGGAATGCTGGTCAAGTCCGGGATGCCAGTGGTTCCGGCGATGCTGGTTGGTATATTTGTGGGCGCGGCCTGCGGGCTGGTCAACGGGTTGGTCATCACCAAGATGCGGATCACCCCTTTTGTCGCGACGCTGGGCATGATGCTGATCGCGCGCGGCATCGCGTTGCAACTTACCGGTGCGGCCCCGATCTCGCGTCTGGGTGAAGCCTTTGGTGTTCTGGGTAACGGGGCCTTGTTTCGCATTGTCGAGGAAGGGGCCAACGGGTTTCCGCGCGTGATCTTCCCAGGCATTCCCTATCCAGCAATCCTGTTGGTCGTAGTGGCGCTGGCAGGCGGCTATCTGCTGCGTCGTCGTCGTCTGGGCCGCCACATCTATGCCACCGGGTCGAACGAAGAGGCCGCGCGACTGGCCGGCGTTGAGGTCGATCGCACCAAGATTACAGCCTATGCGCTGTCCGGCGCGCTGGCTGGTCTGGCAGGCATTGTGTTGATGTCGCGGCTGGTCACGGCACAGCCCAACGAAGGCGTAATGTACGAACTGGACGCCATCGCGGCGGCGGTCATAGGTGGCGCGTCCCTGATGGGTGGTGTCGGCAACATCTCGGGCACGATGCTGGGCGCATTCATCATCGGTGTGCTGCGCAACGGGCTGAACATGGCCGGGGTCTCGGCCTTTATCCAACAAATCATCATCGGCTGCGTCGTCATTCTGGCGGTCTACGTGGACCAACTACGCAACCGACGCTGACAGAACTCGAACTCAGTCTTCATAGGGAGGATACAATGAAACTGACGCTCAAGGCCGCATTGGCGGCAACCACCATCGCCATGATCCCAGCGGCTAGTATCGCCGGAGAGATCGCGGTGATCGTAAAGACCACCAACTCGAACTTCTGGCAAAACGTCAACAAGGGCGCTGCTGCAGGCATGGAAGGCCAAAGCGAGCATACATTCTCGTTCAATGGCCCTGCGGCGGAATCTGCCATCGCCGATCAGGTGAACCTTGTTGAAAACGCTATCAATCGCGGCGTCGCGGGTATCGTTCTGGCCCCCTCGGACCCCGACGCGCTGACCCCCGCTGTTAAACGTGCCTACGAGGCGGGCATCCCGGTCGTCATCATCGACTCGGGCCTTTCCGAGGACGCCGAAGGCACCTATCAAGCCTTCCTGTCGACCGACAACTGCGCGGCGGGCAAGATGATTGCAAGCCAGATGATCGACAAGGTTGGCAAGGACGGAAAAGTCGCCGTGATGTCCTATGTCGCGGGTGTGGGCTCCGAGATTGGTCGCGTCGGCTGTTTCGTTGAGGAACTGGGTGCGAATTCGAACCTCGAAGTGGTCGGGCCGTTCTATTCGCAATCGCAAATGGCGACCGCGCTGAACCAGACCACCGATATTTTGGCGGCCAATGACGATCTGGTCGGCATTTTCGGTGCCAATGAACCCACCGCCATCGGCATGGGTCGTGCGCTGGAACAAGCGGGCAAGGCTGGGCAATTGGCGGCCTTTGGCTTTGACGGCAATGGCGACTTGCAGGATTTTGTTCGCAGCGGCACGCTGGAGGCCACCGCTGTTCAAGGCTCGTTCCAGATGGGCGAACTGGGCGTCAAGGCGGTCATGGACATCCTCGCGGGTGACAAGGTCGACGGCTATATCGACACCGGTGTCGTGCTTGTAACCAAGGACAATATCGACGCGCCCGAAGCGCAGAACGTTCTGTACTAAACTCCCAAGTCAGTCGGCCCTGTGCTCGGGGCCGGCTGTTTTCTTCTTTTTCGGAGCCTGAAATGCCCCAGCCCGCCACCGGTCAAACGCCATTGGTCGAGATGATCAATATTGAAAAACACTTTGGTGGCGTGCGCGCCGTCAATGGTGTTTCTGCCGACCTGTATCCGGGTGAAGTGGTTGGCGTGCTGGGCCATAATGGCGCAGGAAAATCTTGCCTGATGCGCATTCTCTCAGGTGCGATGGATCCAAATGGCGGGCAGATCCGTGTACGCGGCAAGGACGCCGATATCACTTCTCCCCATGATGCGCGCGATCTGGGTATCGAGACGATCTACCAGACGCTGGCTCTGGCCGATCATCTGGACGCGCCATCGAATCTGTTTCTCGGGCGCGAGCTGAAAACCCGTTTCGGCAATCTGGACGACAAACGGATGCTGGATGAAGCGCGCAAGGTTCTGCATACGCTGAACCCGAATTTCACCAACTTGACCGACCCGGTATCCAGCCTGTCCGGTGGCCAACGCCAGGTCATTGCCATCGCCCGCGCGATCTATTTCGACGTCAAGATTCTGATCATGGATGAACCGACGGCAGCGCTTGGCCCGTCAGAGACCGCGATGGTTGCGGATCTGATCCGCAAACTCAAGGCGCAGGGGATCGGGATCTTTCTGGTCAGTCATGACATGCATGACGTGTTCGAACTGTGCGACCGGATCATGGTGATGAACAAGGGCCGCAACGTTGGATCGCACCCGATCGAAGAGGTTTCGAAAGACGATGTGCTGAGCCTGATCATCAAAGGCGATCTGCCGGACAACTGGACGCCGCGCAATCTGGAGCTGGCATAATGAAAGATATGCAGACCAGCGGCACCTGTGTCGCGCCTGGCCAGTTCGAACTGCGCAGCTATCCCCGTCCGGAAACCGCGCCCGAAGGCTGGGTTCTGGTCGACGTCTGCGCCGTTGGTATCTGCGGGACCGACTACCATATCTATGAAGGCAAGCATCCGTTTCTGAATTACCCGCGCGTGATCGGGCATGAGCTGTCAGCCCGTACCTGCTCGGATTTGCCGGGCCTGCCAGCCGGGTCTCTGGTTGTGATCAACCCCTATGTCTCGTGCGGCGAATGCCGGGCCTGTCACAAGGGCAAACCCAATTGCTGCACAAATATCGAGGTGCTGGGCGTCCACCGAGATGGGGGCCTGTGTTCCCGTATCGCGGTTCCCATCACAAACCTGTATCCGGCCGACGGACTGACCGAGGTTCAGGCTGCAATGGTCGAGTTTCTTGCGATCGGGGCTCATGCTGTGAACCGGTCGGACATAGCGCAGGGCGACCGCGTCCTTGTGACCGGAGCCGGGCCGATCGGACTGGGTGCCGCGCTGTTCGCGCGATTGGCCGGGGCCGAGGTGCATTTGCTGGACCTCAGTGCCGCGCGTTTGAACCAGGCGCGCGACAAATTCGGGTTTCATGACCTGCACCAGCCTGGCGACGATATTCTGAGCGGTGCTCTGACCGATGGGTTTGACATCATCTTTGACGCAACGGGCAACGCACGTGCGATCGAAGATGGGTTCGAATTGCTGGCTCATGGCAGCAGCTATGTTCTGATCAGCGTGGTCAAGGATGACATCACCTTTGAGGATGCCGAATTTCACAAGCGTGAAAGTCGGATCATCGGCAGTCGGAACGCCCTGAAATCAGATTTCGATCAGGTGATGCGCGCGATGCGCGACGGTCTGATCGACACGGATGCGTTGTGTTCGGAAACAGTGGCTTTGAAAGACCTTCCGAACCGCTTCAAAGCCCTGGCCGAAGACCGAGAAGGTCTGATCAAGGCGGTTGCCCTCCCGTAATCCTTACGATTGCACAACGTATGAAAACGCCCGGTCCTTTCGGATCGGGCGTTCTTTTTTGTCTGGCGCTTGCGGACAGGGTTCAGTGCAGAACCTGCCCGCTTTCCTTGCAGAACAAATGGGCTTTGGATGCGTCCGGCATCAGCCAGATCGTATCACCGGGTTCATAAGACACCCGATCGCGCAGGGCGGCGACCAACTCGGTGCCGTTGACGGAACAGATCACATGGGTTTCCGACCCTGTCGGTTCGACCACCATGACCTCGGCGGCGATGCCCTCGCCTTCGCGACCCAGATGCAGGTGTTCGGGGCGAATGCCGTATTCAACAGCCCGTTCGGAAGCCAGGTTGTGGGATACGGTAACGGCCTGACCGTTCTCTAGAACAAGCGAGGCGTCGTCTTGCGCAACAGCGGGCAGCAGATTCATCGACGGCGAGCCAATGAATGTCGCCACAAATCGATTGGTCGGGTTGTCATAAAGATCAAGCGGGGACCCGACCTGAGAAACATTTCCACCCTCCAGCACAACGATCTTGTCTGCCATGGTCATCGCCTCGATCTGGTCGTGCGTGACATAGACGATGGTCGATTGCAGCTTTTGATGCAGCGCTTTGATCTCGGTTCGCATCTTGACGCGCAGCTTGGCATCGAGGTTGGACAGCGGCTCGTCAAACAAGAACACCGAAGGGTCGCGAACGATGGCACGGCCCATGGCAACGCGCTGCCTCTGACCGCCGGACAATTGTCGCGGATATCGGTCAAGCAAGTGCGTCAGGTCCAGTATATCGGCAGCTTCGCGGACCTTTTCGTCTATCTCATCCTTGCTGATCTTGGACAGTCGCAGGGCAAATCCCATATTCTCGGCCACGGTCATATGCGGATACAGGGCATAGTTCTGGAACACCATCGCGATGCCCCGTTCCTTGGGGCGCAGATCATTGACCACCTCGCCATCAATGGCAATTTCGCCGTCCGAGATGTTCTCGAGCCCTGCGATCATGCGTAGCAGAGTGGATTTACCGCACCCTGACGGACCGACCAGAACGACAAACTCGCCGTCCTGAATATCAACGTCGATCCCGTGCAATACTTGCACATTGCCGTATTTTTTGACGGCGGATGAGATTGCAATGTCTGACATACCTATTGTCCTTGTAGGGCGCGGTTCATGGCGGTGTGGATGTGGCGCGCCAAAGTGGCGGCTGCACCTTCGGCATCCCCAGCCTTGCACAGTTCCAGAATTTCAAGATGTTCGGCCAGCGCCGTAAGGGCGCGGTCGGGTGAAAACCGGTTGCTGACCTTGATCAGTCGCAGCCGTGTGGCGTTGATCTGATAGGTCTCGTCCAGAAGATCGTTGTTCAGGCTGGCGATGATGCGGTCATGCATGTCCCAGTCCACTTCGACGGCCCGCTCCAACGTGTCCGGATTCGGTGTTGCGCGCGATTCCTCAAGCACCGTCTGGGTTGCGCTCAGCAACATGTCGATTTCGACCGAAAAACCGCCACTTGCAAAGTTACGAACGCCCTGCAGCTCCAATGCTTCGCGCAGCCCATAGGCCTCGCGGATGAACTTTGTGGTGACATCGGCAACCTGAATGCCACGCTGGGGGTGAACCTTCAGCAACGCTTCGTGTTCCAGTTTCTGGATCGCCTCGCGGGCGGTCCCGATGGGTACACCCGCCAGTTGAGCCAGTTCTTTCTGGGTGACGAACTGGCCGGGCTGCAGTTCACCGGTCAAAAGCCGGTCGCGGAATTGTTGATATGCGGAAGCTCGGGTCATACGGTCCTGACTGTTACGCTCATCACTTTGCGGCCGGAATCGGCCGCGAATGTCACCCCGTTAGGGGCGGGGTTTTTTCAATCCTACGCATTTGAAAGACTACATGTCAATTAGTAATTATGCAGTAGACAATCACTGATTAATCAGTTAGCAATTAGCTTGTAATTAATAAATACACTTGTCGCAACATCGGATCGCACCACATGCCAAAGGCGCAAAAAATAAAACAAATAGAGGTGTTTGCCCTCTCGCGCGCCGTGAATGGCGGGCCTGTGTCTACCCTGGCTCTGATGCCGGTTCGCAATGGTCTGCTGATTCGCATCGAGACCGAAGACGGTGCCTTTGGTTGGGGTGAGGCTTGGTGCAATTATCCCCCCAAGGGCAACCTGTCCAAGCTGGCGTTGTTTCAGGATCCGATCGGTCCGATGATGATCGGACGCGACGTTTCGGACTGGCGTGCCGTTCGCCCCGGCCTCGAGCAAGAGCTGGCTCGGATGATGATCCATACCGGTGAATTTGGTCCATTTGCCCATTGCCTTGCTGCGATCGACATGGCCGCCGCTGATATGGCCGCGCGTCGGCAGGGGATCAGCCTCTCACAGTTGCTGGCCGATGATCCATTGCCCAAGGCTCAGGTCTACGCGTCTTCGCCGTCGGTGGACCGGCCCGAAGAACTGGCCGCAAAGTTGGGCGAGATGGGACACACCGGTGTGAAAATCAAGATCGGTTTTGACCCGAAACGTGACCGCGATGTATTGCAGCGCTTCCGCAGTCAGGATGCAAAGAACGTGTTCGTCGGCGTCGATGCCAATCAGAACTGGTCCGCCGATCAGGCCATTCAGGCGATAAATGATCTGGCCGAGTTCGATCTGGGGTTCGTGGAAGAGCCGATTATGGCCGACGCTCCGCGCGCGGATTGGCTGCGCGTGGCCAAGTCTGTGGATATGCCTTTGGCCGCCGGTGAAAACATCACTTCGTGGGCCGAGTTTTCCGATCATGTGACGTCGGGTTCGCTGGGTATCGTACAGCCCGACGTTGCCAAATGGGGCGGTATCTCGGGCAGTTTCGATGCGGGCCGGCATGCGCTGGAAAACGGCGCGGGCGTCACGTTGCACTTTATGGGCACCGCGCTTGGCCTGGCGGCGTCGTTTCATGTTCTGGCCGCGCTCAAGGGTGATGGCCGGGTTGAACTGGATGCCAATCCGAACCCCCTGCGCTCGGATCTGGGCGAAATCGACCTGACACCGGTCGATGGATATGTCGCGCTGCCCAAAGGTCCGGGGCTGGGCTTCATCCCCGATCCGCAGGCGTTGAAAGATCTGAGCGTGGCTCATGCCACAGTAACAAACTGAATTTTGTCTAGGGAGGACATGATGAAAAACACAACCAAAGTCTTGATGATCACGGCCGCATTGTGGGCCAGCACGGCCCTTACGGCGGCGGCGGATACGCAACTCACCTTCCGCTTCAACGATAGCGAACGTGAAGAGATGCGCGCGGCATTGGACGAGTTCGAAGCTGCCAATCCCGGTATCACAGTCGATCTGCAAACCATCGCCTGGAAAGACAGCCGCGATCAGTTCCTGCGCGAAAGCGCCGTGGGGCAGGGGCCGGATGTCGTCCATATCGCTTTCGTCTGGACGCAGGAAATGGCCGAGGCAGGATCTGTCCTGGCGGTCGAGGATCTGGTGCAATTTGGCGAATTCCCCAACGGGTTCGAGGATCACATCGCAACTGACCTGACAAAGTACGAAGGCAAGTCCTGGGGCGTGCCGTGGTCAGCGGATACCTGGGCCATGGTTTACCGTACCGATGTTCTGGCCGAGGCGGGTATCACCGAATTACCTTCTACCTGGGCTGAACTGGCCGAGGACAGCAAGATCATCAAGGAAAAGACCGGCAAGACCGGATTTGCCTATCCCGGCGCGAACCAGATCTGGTTCCCGGTGAACTACTATCTGTGGTCGAACGGGGCCGAGTTCATCACGGAAGACGGAAATGGCGGATACAAGGTTGGCGTGACCCAGGACCAACTGGTCGATGCCATGAACTACTTCAAATCCTATCTGGATGACGGTCTGGTTCCGCAATCTATCCTGTCGATCGACATGCCCCATGACCCGGCTTTGATGCAGGCGCTGATCGACGGGCAGCAGGGTATGGCCGTGATGCCGACCAACACGTTCCGGCAGCTGCTTGCAGCCTGGGAAGAGGCCAATCCGGGTGCCGAGGTGCCGCTGCAATCCGGCGTGATGATGGGCGGCAGCGACGGGCCCAAAACACATCTGGGCGGGCGTACGCTGGTCGTGAATTCGAACACAAAGCATCCGGAAGAGGCGTGGAAGCTGATGCAGTTCCTGACCTCGGCACCGTTGTTCGAGAAATACTACACCAATCAGTTCCCGGCGCAGAAAACCATGCTGGCCGAGATCGACTATCGCCCCGAGGAAAGCGGCTTTTCTACTCAGTTGGCGGAAAATACCCGGACCTGGGGTGCCTATGCCGATAGCGGGGTAGGTGTCGGTCCGCTTTGGAATGCCACGTCGCGCGCCTTTGGCGCGGCCCTTTCGGGTCAGACTTCACCCGAACAGGCCGCTGACGAGTTGATTGCCGAAATCAACCGTATGCTGGAAGAATAACCCCTCTTCTCCCCGCTGGGGGCGGCCCTTGTGCCGCCCCTGACCCTTTGACTGACTGGTTGCGGAGCTGCCATGAAATTCTCGCCCGTTGCACGGGAACGATTCACAATCTTCCTCATGCTGTTCCCGACATTCCTGATCCTGTTCGGGTTCTACCTGTACCCGACACTCTATAACCTAGAGCTCAGTTTTACGGACATCACCCTTCTGAAGTTGCGCAAGGGCGGAGACCCGGTTGGGCTGGCCAACTATACAGAGTTCCTGACCTCGTCCTCGTTCTTTGACATCGCCATCAACACCGTTGTGTGGCTGACTGCGATATCTGTCTTTTGCCGGATTCTTTTGGGACTGGGCTTTGCCCTGCTGCTGAATTCGAATTTTCTGCAGCGGATGAAAATGACCACGCTGGCGCGGCTGATCCTGTTGGTGCCCTGGGCGACGCCGCCGGTGGTTGCAGTGATCGCCTGGCGCTGGCTGTTCGACCCGACGCATGGGCCGATCAACAGTTGGCTGTTGAAGACCGGCCTGATCTCGGACCCGATCGCTTTCACCGCTGATCTGGCAACGGTCTGGCCGTCGATTATCACCATCATTGTCTGGAACACGACCCCGTTGATCGGCGTTTCGCTGCTGGCAGCGCTGCAGACCGTGCCGTCGGACCTGATCGAGGCTTCGGAAATCGATGGGGCCAACCGCTGGCAGAGCTTTCGTTTCATCACGCTGCCCTATCTGATGCCAACGATCTCGGTTCTGACGTTGATGAGCGTGATCTGGACCTTCAACAACTTCGTCTATGTCTGGCTGACCACAGGGGCCGGACCGGGCACTTACACCAACGTGCTGGCGACCGAAGTATATCTGAAAGCCTTTGTCGACCTGCGGTTGGGATATTCCGCAGCCATCGGCGTAACCATGGCCATCGTCATGGCCGCATTTGGGGCACTTTACTTCCGCTTCTTCGGATTGTCGGACATGCAGGACAAGGTGGGATAAGCCATGAATACGCAAAAACCCAAAGGTTTCGCCGGTCTGATCGAAAACGGAGCATTGCTGTTCGGCTTCGCCCTGTTCGCAATCTTCCTTCTTGCCCCGGCCTTTTACGTCTTCAAGGGCTCGTTCGAAAACCTGTCGGTCTCGCTGGTTGCGACCGAAAGTGGCTGGACCCTGTCAAACTACATCAACATCTTCTCGTCCGGCTACTATGTCTATGTGATCAACAGTCTGATCGTCTGCATCACAGCGACGTTTCTGGCCTGCGTGATCTCTCTGTTCGCGGCCTACGGATTGTCGCGGTTCCGCTTTCGAGGGCGCGGTCTGGTTTTCGGATCGATCATGGGCGGGCAGTTCTTTCCCTGGATCATACTGGTGAACCCGATTTTCATCCTGTTCGCGCGCGGTGGGCTAATCAACAGTCAGATCGGGTTGATCCTGTGCTACACGGCCTTCATCACGCCGTTCACTATCTATCTGCTGGTCGGCTATCTGACCACGATCCCCAAAAGTCTGGATGAGGCAGCAATCGTCGACGGGGCCTCGCGCCTGACGGTTGTAACCAAGATCATTCTGCCGATCATGTGGCCGGGCATGGTGGCGGCAGCGACATTCGGGTTCCTGCAAAGCTGGTCGGAGTATCTGCTGGCACTTGCGTTGATTACAGATGACAGCATGAAGACCATTCCACTTGGGCTCTATCAGTATTTCGGCGACGTCAATGTCGACTGGGGCGCTGTCATGGCCGGTTCGGTCGTGGCCACGGTGCCCACATTGCTGCTGTTCCTGCCGTTGCAGAAACGGCTTGTTTCCGGCCTGACTGCAGGAGCGACGAAATGATACGGGTTGACGCGCATCAGCATTATTGGGCACTGGCCCGCAAGGATTATGGCTGGCTGGGTCCGCACCGGCCCGTCATCAACCGGGATTTCATGCCCTCAGACCTTGAACCCGACATGCGGGCCGCGGGTGTGGATCAGTCGATTGTGGTGCAGTCGACCCCGACCCTGGCAGAAACTGAGTTCCTGCTGTTTCTAGCAGAAACCACCCCGTCCATACTGGGCGTCGTGGGTTGGGTCGATCTCGAACAGGACCGGGCGGAAAGCGACCTGCGCCGCCTGTCGACCGATCCTGCCTTTTTGGGGGTGCGGGCGATGGCGCAACCCAACCCCGACCCCGATTGGCTGGCTCGCATTGCGGACCGCACGGCGCTATCATTCATGGCCGAGCGCGGACTGACGCTGGACGTACTGGTGCAGCCGAAGCATTTACCTGCACTTGAGACTTTGTGCCTGCACAACCCTGACCTGACCATTGTCATCAACCACGCGGCCAAGCCCGAGATCGGCTCGGTGCCCATGGATGAATGGCATTGTCGCATGGCGCGGCTGGCGGCCTTCCCTAATTTGCGCTGCAAACTGTCCGGTCTGACCGCGTTCACCAGCCGCGAAGATCAGATGCAGCCTTATGTGGACGTGTTGTTGAGCCTGTTCGGGCCGGATCGCCTGATCTGGGGCAGCGACTGGCCGGTACTGAACGAGACCTCGGACTATCGGGATTGGATCGCCTTGTCGGATCGTCTGCTTGCGGGCGTCAGTCCCGCAGCGCGTCAGAAAATCTATGGCGACAATGCGCAGATAACCTATGGCACCAAGTTCAGCCTAGCAGCTTGACCGCCGCCGCAGCGGCGCCAAAGCCATTGCCTATGTTCACCGTCAGAACACCGGGCGCGCAGCTGCTCAGGGCTGAGCTAAGCGCAGCCTGACCACCGGCGCCGACGCCGTAGCCGACCGAGCTTGGAACAGCGATGACTGCCCCCGGGATCAGCCCGGCGAGAACCGAGAACAATGCGCCCTCCATGCCAGCAACGGCAATGACGATCCGATGGTCTCTGAGCTCGGGCAGGTGCTGTTCCAGTCTCCACAGCCCGGCCACACCGACATCGGTGATCTGACGCACACGCAGCCCCATAAACTGCGCAGACAAGGCGGCCTCGCGGGCAATGGGAAGGTCAGAGGTTCCAGCCGCGACCACGGCAATTTCCGGTGCGTCCCAAGGCGGCTCGGGTGCGCGGTAACTGGCCAGTCGGGCATCTTCGAACAGTGCGAAATTCGGGTCGCTGACGGTCGAAAACCGGGCGATCTGTTCGGCCGTCAAACGCGTCATCAGCAAAGGCTGCGCGCGCGCAATGTGCTGATCCAGAATGTCCTCGACCTGGGCAATAGTTTTGCCCTCGGCAAAGACCACCTCGGGCACGCCGGTGCGCGCCTTGCGGGACCAGTCGAATATCGTGTGTTCATCCATTACGCGTTTTGCCCCATTGCCGTTTTGGGCGGAACAAATGCGCTGCCCCTACGATAGGGGCGATGGCCTGCGAAAGGCTTGCCAGCCCGATCGCAGGCCAGCTGTACCTGTGCCAGCGCGTCCCTTGACAGCGTGTCAGCCTCGATCACGACCCCGTCCGGTGTGATCCTGCAGCGCAGATCCCCTTGCGTTTGTATCCGCAACTGCTGTTCGATCTGATCAATGAATCGCAAATCTTCGGGCTCGATATGCAAGCCGGTCATGATCCGACTGGCCAGGCAGGGTTGTGCAGGAAGTTCGGCAATATCCTGCAATCCAAATATTGCCGCCAGACGCCGCAATGCGGCTTTGTCGATCCCCGCCTCGACAAAGGGGTGCCGCACGCCGTGTTCTTCGGCGGCAATCAGGCCAGGGCGGTGTTCGCCCAGATCATCAAGATTGGTGCCCGAGGCAAGCGGTCCGTCACGGGTCGCTGCCATCGTCGCATAGAGGTTGTTCTTGCAGAAATAGCATCGGTCATACGGGTTTGCGCGATAGTCCGGGTCGGAAAACTCGTGGCTGTTTATCACAGACAGCGCCCATCCATATCGTTGGGCGTAGTCTCGTACCCGCCGCGTAGCAGCCGGTGGGACCGCTGGAGACACCGCATGGATCGCGTGAAAGTCAGGAACAATCCGCTCTGCGATAAAGGCGAGTGTAAGGCTGTCGACGCCGCCACTGACCGCGATGGTCAGTCTGGGAAAGGTGGCCAATACGCGGCTTAGACGATCAAGCGGCTCAGCCATCTTCGGCCTCGGGGTCGTGTTCCGCACTGCGCGCCAATTCTCTGCGCGCGCGCAATGTTTCGGTTTCGGAAAGCGCGTCGCTTTCGGCTTTGGATGTATTCCCGCCAGGTCGAATAACGGTCTTGATCGCGGTGCCATTGCGGTGCGTTTCCTGACGCGGCAGCAAAAGCCGCCGGGCCTGTTCGACGCGTAGGCCGATTGTGCTGGTTTCGGCGAAACAGGCCTCGGCGATCTGGTCCGAGCACGCGGGGCGGGCCATGACCGTCACCGAAAATTGGGTTCGACCCTTTTTACCAAACCCCATTACATGGCTGGCATCCAGAACGCCCTCTTTCGCGCGCAGATGTTCCAGAGCGACAGACAATTCTTCGGGCGTCATATCGTCAATCTCGAACCGGATCAGCGAGACCGTATCGGACATTTCCGAAGGGGACTCCAATGCGAGAACGCGCAGGATGTTGGGGATGCCGTCGATCTGCATTTGCCCCGCACCCATCCCGGTGGCCGACAGGCACCCGCGTGGGGTGGTTTGTTTCGGGTGGGGTAACAGATGGGCAAGGATGGCCGCACCGGTTGGCGTCACCCGTTCACCGGGCCCTCCGTCATCCACCAGATCGAAACCCTTCAACAGTTCTGCCGTTGCCGGGGCGGGCACTGGCACCAGCCCATGTTGCGTGCGCACCCGACCACGTCCCAATGGAATCGATCCGACCGAAAACGACTGCGCCCTGCTGCTGTCCAAAACCGAGGCCGCGCCGATGATATCGGCCAGCGAATCCCAGTCGGCGATTTCGTGAAAATGCACCCGTTCGACGGGCAACCCGTGGCAGGTCGCCTCGGCCTCGGCAAGATGGGTGAAGATCGCGATCGCCCTGTCCCGCACCGGGTTGCGCAAGGCGCTGGTTTCGATTTTTTTGCGAATGTCTTTCCAATGCGATGTGGGCGGCGCGTCGCTGGCAGTGACGACGTTTGCCCGTTTGCAGGCAAAACCCATTTCGCGCACATCCTCGACTTCCAGTCGGACGTGTTCGTTGATGCCAGCGTCCAGCCAGTCTTGTATCAACTGCGCTTGCGCGCCGGGAAAGGCCGAGATCATCGCGGCCAGAAACATGTCACCCGAGATCCCGCCGACCGGATCGATGTGCAAATGCAGGCTCATTGCGCGGCCACTGCAGTTGATTTGGGCACCACATAGGGGCCTTCGGGAATGATGGCGACGTCCGCATCGTCATGCCGAGCGATGCTGTGGGTGATTGCGTCCGTCAGGTTTGTGATACGCTCGACACCGGTAACAGCAAAATCACCGTCCGAAAGATCAGGAGCGTAAAGCTGAATGTGCCCGACGCGCATCGGTTTCAACTGCATCTCGGTCTGCCATTCATCCACATCGGCAAAGCTTTTGGCTTCGAGCCCGGCCAGAAATGCTTCGGGTCCCTGCGCGACCAGCCGTTCCTGCGCGGCGCGGAAATGGTCTGAACCGATGCCTTCGGCGCACGAGGATGCGATGATCAGGGTGCCCCCCGGTGCCAGAATGTCCAGTGGAGTAACCATGCCTTTAACCGTCTGATAATAGGTCTGGTCGAGCGGATATCCCGCGGCCGAGGTCACCACCGTCTTGAACTTGCGCCCTACGGGAATTTCGGTGTAGCCGCGGACAAAATCGACAGCCGCCAGATGGCTTTGCACGATCTCGCCGAAACTACAGAATACAAGGTTGCGCTTGTCATCAATGACCGTGTTCAGGGCGTAGACATCCCCCAGCCGTTTGACGATCGCCAATTGCTCTTCATGTAGGGGATTGCCTGCCAGATTACACTCGCGCGCCAACGGGTGTTCCATGAACCGGGCCGAGTGAAATGTGCGGATGGTTTCATGATGGGCGACGCCCGGGGCGACGACTTTGCGACCGCCCGAGAAACCGGCCATAAAATGCGGCTCGACCAGACCAGTGGCGATTTTCAGATCGGCTTCGACAAACCGGCGATCGATCTTGATCGGGACGCCGCGCCCGGGCGTAACCCCCAGATCAACGTGGTCCGCATCATCGAGCGCATAGTGATTTTCGACGCGGACGTTATTTACCACCCAGGGGTCGCCTACCAGTTCGGCCAGTTCTTCGCCCAGATTGGGACGGTGCAATCCGGTGGCAATCAGCACCGTGATCTGGTCCAGCGGGATGCCTTCGCGTACCAGCGTCTCGATCATCGGGCGCAGAAACAGGTGATTTGGCACGGGTCGTGTGATGTCACAAATCAGGATACAAGCCGATTTCCTGCCGCGCGCGAGCTGTGGCAGCGGTGCAGCGCCATGCGGGTTCCGTAGTGCCTGAGATATTTGGTCGTTCGGCGGCGCGCTGGGCGGAAATGGCGGTTTCTCGATCACATATCCGCGTGCGTTCGACGGGAGCGTCAGGGTCAGACCGTCGCGGCCATATAGCAGTTCAAGTTTCATCGGCAGTCTCTACCAGAATGATGCGCAGGTCGTTCACATTGGTGTGGGTCGGACCCGTCATCACCAGCGCGTCGTGTTGTTCGAAAAAGCTGTAGGCGTCATGACGGGACAGATAGTCGAGTGCGATGTCGCGATGTGCGACCTCACGATTTTTCTGCAACCAGATCGCACCTGCATTATGCTCAGACCCGTCTCGCCCATCGGTGTCACAGGCCAGCGCGGCGATACCTTTCTCGTTCCACGTGGCGATTGCGAAGCCCAGCAGAAACTCGGTACAACGCCCCCCTTTGCCCGGCTTCCCGGTCACCGTAACGGTGGCTTCACCGCCCGAGATCAGCGCCACCTTGCCTGATGCCGGTTGCCCGTAGTGCCGAACCTGTTTGGCGATTCCCGCCAGAACCTTTCCCATTTCCCGCGCTTCTCCTTCGAGCGCATCACCGAGAATGATGGGGGTGTAGCCCGCCCCGAGCGCCGCTTTGGCCGCCGCCTCAAGCGCGGCCTGAGGTGTTGCAATCACACGCGTCATAACGCGGTCAAAACAGGAGTCGCCGGGATTTGGAGTATCGGCAGTGGGAAGATCCAGCGCGGTCAGAACAGGCTCGGGCAGGTCCATGTCGAACCGGTCGATGATGGCGCGGGCCTGCGCGGCAGTTGACGGGTCCGGCGACATTGGTCCGGAAGCAATATCTGCAGGATCATCCCCCGGCACATCCGAGATCACCAATGTCAGCGCCTGAGCGGGGGTTGCCGCACGCGCAAGCCTACCGCCCTTGATTGCCGACAAGTGCTTGCGCACGATGTTCATTTCATCAATTGCAGCCCCGCTGGCCAGCAGCGCACTGTTGAGTGCCTGCTTATTGGCAAGCGTCAAGTTAGGGGCTGGGACTGACAGCAGTGCGGATCCACCGCCAGAAATCAGGCAGAGAATGAAATCGCCTTCACCGGCTGACGAAACCATTGCAAGAATTTCGGTCGCCGCCTGTGCCCCCGCTTCATCCGGCACGGGGTGACGGCCTTCGACAATTCGAACGCCCTGACAGGGCAAAGCGGCGCCATGCGGAACGATCACGAGCCCGTTGCAAGGCCCCCATTCAGCCTCGACTGCCTGGGCCATTCGCGCCGATGCTTTGCCCGCGCCAACAACGATGACCCGACCATCCGGCCGTGGCGGCAAATGCTGTTTGACGGCCCGCATCGGATCCGCCGCATCAAGAGCGGCATTGAACATGTCGATAAGAAGGGTCTTGTGATCCACTGTTCACCCTAGCGGTTTGGTCAATCCGGGCGCTGTTGCGCGCCCGGATTATTTTGTCGATTAACCCTGAACAACGGTTTGTGCCTGCGCGCCCAAACCATCGATGCCAAGCTGCATCTTATCACCTGCGTTGAGGTAAACCGGTTGCGGTTTCATGCCCATCCCAACGCCCGGTGGGGTTCCGGTCGAGATCACGTCACCCGGCTGCAGCGACATGAATTTGGACAGGTAGGCCACGATATGCGCCACGCCATAGACCATGGTGTCGGTATTGCCGTCTTGCATGCGTTGGCCGTTGACGTCCAGATACATGCCCAGTGACTGCGGGTCGGGCACCTCGTCCCGTGTAACCAGCCACGGCCCGATCGGACCGAACGTGTCAGCAGATTTACCCTTCGTCCACTGGCCTTCGTGCCGGATCTGAAAATCTCGCTCCGAAATGTCGTTGATCACGCAATATCCGGCCACGTAGTCCAGTGCGTCGGCTTCGTCGATATATTTGGCTTCTTTTCCGATGACGACGCCAAGCTCGACCTCCCAATCTGTGGCAGTTGATCCGCGTGGGATCTCGATATCGTCATTCGGCCCGCATATTGCGCTGGTGGCCTTGGCGAAAATCACCGGTTCGGAGGGTACCGCCAAGCCGCTTTCGGCTGCGTGGTCGGAATAGTTCAACCCGATACAGATGAATTTGCCAACGCCGCTGACGCAAGGGCCATAGCGGTCAACCGCAACCTCGGGCAAAGAGGACAAATCCAGCGCGGCGATCTTGGCAAGCCCCGCGTCGCCCAGCGTTTCACGGCCGATGTCACTTACATGCGCCGAGAGGTCGCGCACCTTGCCTTCGTCATCGACGATGCCCGGTTTTTCCTGACCTTTCGGGCCGTAGCGCAATAATTTCATGGTGTTCTCCTGTTCAGTTGGCCCAGCCGCCATCGATGATATGAGTTTGCCCGGTCGTGAAACCGCTGGCATCAGAGGCCAGATAAAGCGCGAGCGCCGCAATTTCGTCAGCATCGCCGACACGTCCCATCGGTTGCCGGGCGATGAAATCCTTCATCGCCTGATCATAATCTCCGGTCGCGCGCAGTCGGTCATGCAGGCTTGGGCTGTCCACAGTACCAGGGCAGATTGCGTTGCAGCGGATGCCTTGCGTCACGAAATCGGCAGCGATGGATTTGGTCAATCCGATAACGGCCGCCTTCGAGGCGCAATAGGCAAACCGGTTCGGTACTCCTTTGATCGAGGAGGCAACAGACGACATGTTGATGATAGAGCCGCCGCCATTTGCCAGCATCGACGGAAGCACCGCCTTGCAAAGCCGGAATTGTGCCTTTGCATTCAGCGAAAACGCGAAATCCCAATCTTCTTCGGGGCAGTCAAGAATACTGCCTGCATGTACGAACCCGGCACAGTTGAAAAGCACGTTCAGCGGGCCGGTTTCGCTCAGAACCGCAGCGATGTTGGCGGGATCCGTCACGTCGAGTTTGATCGCGGTGATACCGTCAATTTGGTCCAATTCTTTCAGCGCGGCGTCATTTACGTCACTGGCAAATACATTTGCACCTGCGCGTGCAAACGCTTCAGCGCTGGCGCGGCCAATGCCTTGACCCGCAGCCGTAATCAGCGCGGTTTTGCCAGCGAGCGATAGCTCGTAACTCATTGGTTTTCCTTTCGTGGTTCTGCACTTGCTGCGCGAGGCGTTGCGGTCCTGTTTGTGTGCGCCGTGATGGGCGAGACGGGTGCAAGCAGCACCGGGGGTTGTCGAATCTCGTAACTAGTATATCATGTATACCAGTTAATCAAGTTGAGAGATTGGCGCCGGGTCAATAGGTTCCGGGATTCAGGAAGAAAGGTCTGAGCAGGCAGTCATGACACCTTCGGATGAGAACACCAGACGCAAGCGTGCTGCCAACTCCGGGCCAAAAGGTCAGGGGCATTTCGATCTGAGCGGCCGGCATACCTTGGCGGATCAGATTTACGACCAACTGCATCACGACATAACGCAATTGGTCCTGACGCCCGGCACTCCGATACTCGAGCGAGAGATAGCAGAGCGTTTTGCTGCCTCGCGCACGCCTGTTCGCGAGGCGGTGCTGCGGTTGGTCAAGGAAATGCTGGTTGAGGTCGTACCGAAATCCGGAACGTTTGTGGCGCGAATACCGCTCTCAGCCCTTCCCGAAGCATTGGTCGCGCGCCGCGCGATCGAGAGGGACTTGGCGGCCCGGGCGGCCAAGCTTGCAAGTCCGGCAAAAGTCCTGCGTCTGAGGGCGATCGTTGAAGAAAGCCGTGAAGCGGCGGCTACGGGTTCTCGCGCCGAGTTCGACAACACCGATACAGCCTTTCACGCTGAAATTGCGGCGGTCAGCGGAAACCCGGGCCTTTGGAAGCTTGTTCGGCAAATCAAAACGCCGACGGATCGGTTCCGTCACCTCATCCTGCCGGTCGCTGACCGCATGCAGCAAATTGTAATGGAGCACGGGCAGATCGTTGATGCGATCGAAATGGGGGACGATCCGTTGGCGGCGCAAAAAATGGACCACCACCTGGCCCAATTGAGACGGGATTCAGTACGAACCATCGAACGCCACCCGGATTACTTCATCTACGACATCGATGTCGAGAAGTTGACCGATTGGGAATAGCGTCTGATCCTGAACCCTTTTTGGATTAAGGTCACTCGCCGAGATCGCGCTGCCGCGTCGGTGAAGTTGTATTGTTGCAATCTACATACAAAGTACATATAAAACGAGCAAGGAGTGACGCAATGAATGACAATGCGCCGAATCTTGCTTGGGTTCCCGTCGTCGACGACAGCGAAGGCCCTGTCTATCTGGCGATCGCCGGTGCCATTGGCCGCGACATACGGTCGGGCGTTCTTCGTCCGGGGCAGCGGCTTCCACCTCAAAGGGCCTTGGCCGGCGCGTTGGGCGTTGATTTCACAACTGTCAGCCGGGCTTATTCAGCCGCCAGCAAGGATGGGCTGGTTGAGGGTCGTGTCGGTCGCGGCACCTATGTCAAAGACTCTGGCCCCGCCATCCCGTTGGGTGCAAATGGTCCAAAGAATCCTGCGGTGGACATGAGCATGAATGTTCCGCCCAGGTTCGAGGATGCCGAACTGATCCGCCAGATGTGGCAGGGCTTTGAAACGCTCCGGTCCGAATATGGGGTCGAGTTCCTCATGCGCTATCAGATGCCTGGCGGAAGTCACGAAGATCAGTTGGCTGCGCAGTCCTGGCTTCAGAACAACCTGAATATTCGGGAGTTGGATGACGTTGTCATTTGCAACGGGGTTCAGGGTGCTGCTTGGACGATACTGTCGCTTGTGATGGGGCCGGGCGACACGATCTGTTGTGAAGAACTGACCTATCCCGGCTTTCTGGCGCTGGCGCGGCACCTTGATCTGAACGTCGTTCCGGTTCCGATGGATGGCGACGGATTGGACCCGGATGCGTTGGATGAGATCTGCAAGACTGCAAATCCAAAGGCCGTCTATACCACGCCAACGCTGCACAACCCGACGACAATCACGATGTCGGGCGCGCGTCGCGCAGCAATCGCAAAGATCGCGCGGAAACATGACCTGCAAATCATCGAAGATGACGCGTACGGTGTTCTTGCAAGCGAGTCACCCGAACCGATCTGCAACTTCGCGCCCGAACGTACCTGGTATGTATCGTCCTTGTCGAAATGTCTGGCACCGTCGCTTAGGGTGTGCTTCATGGCCCCGCCGCCCGGAGTGTCCAATGACAGCGTCCGGCGGGCCATGCGTGCGAATGGCAGCGTGGTTTCCCCCATATCCGCACGATTAGCGACAGGTTGGATTGCGTCCGGGCTGGCCGACGAGATCACATCGTCGATCCGTCAAGAGACCAAAGCGCGTCAGGCCGTGCTGCATCAATGGCTTCCGGATGTCAAAGTGCCGCAAGACGCATATCATTTGTGGCTTGCGCTGCCCGATGGTTGTTCAGCCACAGAATTTGTCCTGAACCTTCGCGGTTCCGGCTTGGGGCTTGTCCCCGGAGCCGCCTTTGCGCTCAGTGGCGCGCCTAATGCGGTTCGCATTGCGCTGGGGTCAACTGATACAGCTCAGAACTTGAGCGCAGCCCTGCGCAATCTGGCTGACGCGCTGAAAAACTCCGATCAGCCCAGCTGGATGGTTGTTTGACCAATCATTCGGCATTTGCTCGCATTTCCGAAGGAAAAACAAAGATGAATGCGAATTCTGTATCGCTTGAGGCGACCGGAAAAACCGTCGCTGAGCTAACGGCGTCGGCGCATCTGTTTCCAGAGAAAACCCCTGTAAACGTGGCCTGGTTGAACAACGAAGATGACTACGACAGGCTGCGGACGGTGCTCCGGATTGAGGCGGCTGGAATGCTGCCGGTGCCGATCATCGCTGCGCGCCGGGTGCGGTCGAAAAAGCACCTGTTTGACCTGACCGAAAAGCTGCGTTTTGCGGGTGCAAATGGGCATTTTATGGTCGTCGGCGGGGATCCGTCACAAGCGTCAGGTCCGTTCGAGCGTTCAATAGAGCTACTGGCGACGGATTGGGTCGAAAAATACCAACTACATAGCATTACATTGCCAGGCTTCCCCGAGGGGAACGTCGCCAACGGATATAGGACGGATGTGCCGGATCTGATCGAAAAGGTTAAGCTGCTGACAGCAAGCGGATGCGACGTGACCGTAACAACACAATTGGCTTTTGATCCGGACAAAATTGTCAGATGGGTCAGTCAGCTGAGGGATGAGGGCATCAGTCAGCTGATACGGATTGGACTCCCAGGACCGACCAGGCAGGATCGTCTGCTCAGATTTGCTCGGGCCTTTGGAGTCTCAATTCGCAAACTGGACGAATTCAGCAGCAGTTCGGACGGGAATATTGATTGTACCGGTTTGTTCAAAGCTGTGGCGCATGGGCTGCAATCTCGGGGCATCGGAAATACGGCGCTCCACCTCTATCCGTTTGGTGGCGCCGCAGCCACCGCCGAGTGGCATGCAAAGATCAGCGAGAAGCGATTGCCAAATGTCGCTGCAGAGATGCTGGCTTGAGTAATCGTACACGGAGAACGGCGTTCTAGCGCAAGGATATGGCATCCCCGCGCTAGTTTCTGACACTGGACTTCAAAAGCCGTGCAGGCGCTTAGCCCATTGCAGGGCGATCAGCGCCCCCTTGAAGCGCGGTAACAAGAAGAGGGACAGCGCAACTGCGCCAAACGACGTGACCAGCGCCAACACCAGTGGCGTAGGTTCCCAGACGGACCAGATGATATGCAGGGCGAATCCTGCAAGGTGGCCGACGATCAAAATTGTAAAATACGCTGGGCCGTCATCGGCTTGCGCGTGGGTCAGGTCCAAGCCGCACTCCGAACATGTGTCGTTCACTTTAAGATAGTTGTGCAGCACGTGTCCTTTGCCGCAATTCGGGCACCGTAGGGCAAAACCCCTGCCCAATGCAGTTCGCGTGTTTCTTTCTTCCATCTCGGTATCCATACCATCTCAGAATCGACGCGCTATGTATGGCATACATTATACAATCAATAAAGGAAAATGTCTCGCTTTGCCTGATATGAACAGTGGTATTGATTGAAACAATCGGTGGGCCAGCATCGACGCCAAGGCGCAATCTCAAACGGCAGTTAGCTTGTGAAATGCGTCCCGAAGATCGACTAGCAGGTCATCGGCATGTTCCAGCCCGAAATGCAGCCTCACTTGCGGGCGATCATCGCTTGAAACGCCTTGTTGGGGTTGAAGCGCCAAGGCGAGGCTTTCGAAACCGCCCCACGACGCGCCAATCGCAAAGAGGTTCAGGCCGTCGACAAAGGCGTCCGGGTCCAGCCCATCTGCAAGGCTGAGGCTCAGTAATCCATTCACCCCGCGTGCGTCGCGCGCCCAGACCTGATGACCGGGATGGTCGGCAAGTCCGGGGTGCCAGACGCGTTTCACCTCGGGTCGGTCGGTAAGCCAATCAGCGATACGGCAATTGGTTTCGGCGTGGCGATTAAGCCGAAGCGATAGGGTTCGCAGACCGCGCAGACAGGCATAGGCCTCATCAGGTGCAAGCAGTTGACCCGTTCTCAGCGTGTGAGCTCGCAAAGCTGCGCTTGCTGCACCTTTGGAGACGGCGGCCCCCATCATCGTGTCCGCGTGACCGCTGAGGTATTTGGTGCCCGAAATAACCGAGACATCGCATCCAAGGTCAAGAGGTTGGTACAACCATCCCGACCCGTAGGTGTTGTCAGCGATCACAGTCAGATTCAGTTCCTGAGCGTTTTTGCATAGCGCCGGGAGGTCCATCACTTTGAATGTCAGCGACGTCGGGGACTCGACCAGAACGAGTTTTGAATTGGGCCTGACAAACGGCGACAGGTCGGTGACGTCCCAGGGAATGAAGGACAAGCTGACACCCATCTGTTCAAGGTAGTCGCGGCAATAGCTTTCGGTTGCATGAAACGCGCCATCCACCATCAGGATGTGATCGCCTGCCCGCAGGAATGCAGTCAGGGCTGTAGTGACCGCTGCGACCCCAGACGGGTACAGAAAACATGCGTCACCCTGTTCCAGATCACAAAGTGCGGCAGACAAGGCATGCGCCGTGGATGTTCCACGCCTTCCATAGGACACTACATGGTCATCCGTTAACCGCCGCTCTTTCGCGTCGCGGAATGACGACATGGTATCGTGCAGAATTGTCGAAGCCCGCTCAATCGTCGGATTTGCGGGGCCGGGCAAGGGGCGGCGGCCATAATGGATCAGCTTAGTATCACGGCGCATTTTTGTCGTTTCCCTGTTCCATCGGACAATCGGCAGGTGTCCAGTGCAATTTGGCCGCAAGGCTAAGACCGGTCAGCAAAGCCAACCCGGACGAGCGTCCAATGTCGCACATATCATCCAACGCTCGCGTCAAATCCGCCTTCAGGCGTCGCGACGGCAAGGGTCGGATTTCAAGCGAAAGTTTGAGAGCAAGCTGGATCAGATCATGCACGGGTTGGATGCTCTGACCCAGCGCGGCCCATTTCAGATAGGAGCGGCTGAGTCCATTGGTTCGTGTGTACCGCGCGACATTCAACAGGTTCTTGAACCGCATGCCGCTCCAAGCGTGAAACAACACCAGACCTGCCAAGACGTCATTACCTCCGGCTGTCATAGTGCCGTGCCGTCCCTGCAGGATTTGACGGGCCGCATCGAGATCGCCTGCGTTGACGGCGGATGTTAGCGAGGAAACGCGCGGCAATATTTCATGGGGATGATTACGGGAATCGTACAGGCTGGCTAGCACCGGAATTGCAAGAGCCAAGTCACAGGGCCGGGGCATGAACGGAGAATAGCGTCTGGCCGATTTCAGCCAAATCGCAGTCGGTCCGACATCAATGGAGTTTGACCGGAGCCGGACGGTTGTTCCGATATCCGGTCTTGGTAAGGGATGTTTCAGAATTAGGTGGAGTGGTCCTGCCGGGACTGACGGACTTCCGATCGTAAAAATTCGCCCGATTTCGTCTTCGACGCAGAACCCTGAAGAAAACGTGGTGGTGACCTTTGCTTTGATCGAACCGCCCTTTTGGGCGACGGGAATCCCATCGCCCATCGTGTCCGCCAGATAGACCGGCGAAACCTCAGGTAATGCGGCGGTCAAGATCAAGCAAAGCGTCTACGAAGCACTTAACCGGTGCCCACGCGACGCCCGCCCCTACCTGTCCGGTGCCATCTGACACATGGATGATCCCGGTGTTCACGGCCGGAGTGATCGACAGCTCGGCCACTTTGCGAACGTCCACACCGACAGGCGTGCCGACGTTGTCCAGGATTGGCAGCCGGAACCGGGTGCTTTCCCCCGAACAGATGCGCTGCATGCTTTGCGTCGCGGCTATGGCATCCGACATGCGTCCGCCCAAGAAACCCGCAACCGCCGGAGAGTTTGCGGCCGCTGGGCCGCCCAAGCCGATCAGCTCGAGCACCGCGCTGTCGCCGATATCAGGCGCGCTGGTTTCCGGGCCTTGACCTGGGTAATACAGTGCGTCCTGAATCGGAGGCGAATCCGTGATGAACCAACTTCCGGCTTTGCCGGGCAGGCGCACACCGTAGGTCGATCCGTTGCGGCTCATGGTGGTGACGATGCTGGAATTTTCCACATCAGATGCGGAATCGACCAGCGATTTTGCCGCTGCCATCGCGACATTCAGGAACATCAGGTGATTGCCGCTGAGAAAGGTGGCCACCTCGGCCGCGCGGTCATGGTCGCTGGCGACCAGGAAGGGCAATAGATCGCGCAGGAACAGGTTGGTTGTTGCCTGAACCCGCATATGGACATCGTCGCCCATCGGAACGCCCTGGGCCGCCAAAGACAAAACGTCGATCGCCCCTTTGTTTGCGATCGCCTGTGCCAGCACCGGTCCCACAGCGTCGCGCAGGAAGCGCAACCGCTCAATGGCTTCGTCGTTGTCGACGCCGAACCAGGCGACCTGGCCCGAGCCCTGGTTGACGCTGGAGAATGCGGTTGTGCCGCCAAATTCGTTCTCAACAACATAAACCGGAGCTGACGGTCCAATCGACGTGGCCATCGGCACTACGGTCGAGCTTTCATTGGCGGGTTTCAGTTCGACCTCGCCAGAGTTTACCAGTTTTTCGGCGGCGTCGACATCGTTCGCCCATCCTTCGGCGACGATGGCCGCCTTTATCGACCGTTGCAACGGGTTCGGCATGTCCGCCCACGCAATCGACGGGCCGCAATGCAGGATCGTACGCTCACCCATGTTCGGAATGACCGACCCGGCCCGGTCGATACCCTTGAGCATCGGCACGCCTTCGTTGATGCGGTGGATCACTTCGGCATTGGCCTTGTTCACGATATCGGCCTTCGGACCAAGCAGGCGACCCAGTGCGGCAACAACATCCGCATCGCCTCCGCCGGGGATACGCCAGTCTACGCCAACCACGGATGCGCCCTGATCGCGGGCCGAGGTCTCGAACAACGGCAGGCCGATATTCACGATGCTGACGCTTTCAGGCAGTTTCACGATTGGCGCGGCGGTCATGTGGGTCATTCCTTTCGGTGCTGATCGTAACTTCTAGATCATATCTTATAGGAAGTGTTTAATTACCTATAGTGATCATGTCAAACTTTATCCGACACAAGCAACCCTGCGATCGGGTCAGTGCGTTTATTGTGATGAATGCTTTGGGTCCGGGCGGGTGGAGTGCCCGGACCCAAAGCGGATGCCATATTCAAACCCACGGGATCGTACAGGTAGAAACAGGCATCATCCGGCTAAGCGCCTACGCTTACGCTTCTGCTTCGCTGGTCATGGCTGACCCCCATGTCCCTGAAATCATGCCACAAATGGCACCAGCGATGATCGACAGCGGCATCAGGATGATCTGGTTTTCGAGGCTGGCAGAAGTCAGTACAGCGGTGCTCATGACGTCAGGTGTCTGCAGCAGATAGGCATAGGAACTGGCGATACCGAATACGGTGCAGGGTATGGCAGAAAAAAGCTCGGATTTGGCTGCCAGCACCGCAACCGCGACGCCCAGATTGACGACAATCGCGGCCCAAATGGGCAGACCCAGGGCGTCTGCAAGCGGGACATTCAGGATGATCAGCGTCGAAACCCATGCGATGACACAGCCGAAAATGCCGCAAACGACGATGTTTTTGAAGGCGGCCCCGTTCGCTCCGAAGGCGAAGTATCCGCCCCAGACGGCAAATGCCGCCCAAATCAGAAAGAACCCGCTAAGAGGTCCCAACGCGAGGTAGGTTGCAATGGCCCCGGTCACCGGGATGCTAATGGCTAACGCATTCAGACTTTTCACTATCAGTCTCCTTTACTGTTGGCACAGCGGCACCAGGCCACTGAATGGCATGCAGATTGGCTCTGCTTTTTGTGATTGTTTGTAGACACGCCCAACGGGGCGCATCAGGCGCTGACTATTTCAGGATCACGCTGCGCCGGGCGTGATTGGTGTTGACTTGATGTGAATGTCCGGGGTCGTTTTGAGCGTATTCGTGACATAGCAAACCCGCTCGGCAGCCCGGATGATGCCGTCGATTTGCGATGCGTCGCAGCCCAGTTGGCTGGATATGGTGATAGACGAGTATTTGGGGCCGTCATATTTGCCCATTACCGAAACCTTGAGATCCGTCAGTTCGACCGATCGTTTGCGTGCGCAATAGGCGATGGCGACAGTGAAACAGGACGCCACCGATGCCAAAAGCAGCGAGGTTGGCTCGGGGCCCAGATCGGTTCCGCCGACCGAGGGGGGTTCATCGACCGTAACCGAAAACCCACCCATGTCGACGTCGCAACACAGGCCTCCGCGCCACGTGCTTTCGACTGTTTTTTGGCCGCTCAATGCGTGTGCCCGTGATCGTGATCATGACGGTGATCATGTCCGTGCGGACGTTTGCAGAAGTCTTCGATCAGAGCGTCTATATCCTGTTTCGACAACAGCCCATGATTGACGACCAGAGACTCAAGCGCCGCAAACCACCGTTCGTAGTAGCGATAAGGCGTCTCGATACTGTCGTGATCCTTTTCGTAGTCTGCAATCGCAGCGATCAGACCGTGCTGAAAGTCGGTCCAGTCGAATACGCCCTGATCCGCCAGCGCGGCAGCCATGCCGAACGCGCGACTTTCCCAGGGTTCTTCAAAGACCAGCTCTCCGTTCGAGCGGGGCAGGGGCGTTTGGGATTCGGGCCCCATATTGTCCATCATCGTCATGGTTCAGCCCGCCGAAACCTGCGCCACACCAACCATCGCGTCGCGCGTGACCAGCTTGGCCAGATCGTCTTCGGAAAGGCCGTCCGTACCTTCGGGGCGCATCGGCAAAACGAAATAGCGGTTCTCGGCACTGGAATCCCAGACCGTGATGTCCACGCTTTCAGGCAAGTCCAATCCCATCTCCTTTAGCAGGGTCCGGGGTTCGCGAACCGATCGTGACCGATAGGCCGGGTCTTTGTACCAGTTCGGCGGCAGGCCAAGCAGCGGCCATGGATAACACGAGCACAGGGTGCAGACGACCATGTTGTGCATCTCGGGCGTATTCTCAACGACAACGATATGCTCGCCTTGCGGTCCGGCAAAGCCCAGCTCTTTGCAGGCTTCGGTGCCGTCCGCCAGCAAACGTTTCCTATAGTCATCGTCGGTCCAGGCCTTGGCGACCACTTTGGCGCCGTTCATCGGACCAACATCGTTGACATAGCGATTGATGAACCCGTCCAAAACGTTGGGATCGACTAGGCCGCGTTCAACCAGCAGTGCCTCAAGCGCTTCGACGCGAAGTTGCGGAGACGGGTAGTCTTCGGAATGAGGAAGTTCGGTCATGCGGCCTCCATATAGCTTTCGAACAGGTCAATACGGACCTTGGATTTTTCGGCGTCGTCGCCCCAAAGTTCTGTCGAGTCGAATTCGACCGTGTAAACGTGCTGCGGGTCCTCGCCGACGAAATGCGCGGTGCTGTCTGGCAGCACGGCTGCTGGCCGTTGTGCGATGACGGTCCCGGTGCGGCCCCGGATATAAGCAGGCAGTCGGGTATGGCCCGATTTGCGCTCGGACGAGGCGCGGATGACCTGACCTGCCGCGAACTTCGGAGCATCTTCGATTTCACGCAGAGAACCCGCGCCACCCCGTTCATATTGAGGTTTGTTGGTCTCGACATCCGCTGGCTCATCGACTTTTTCGCCCTGCATCACCCGGGCCCGCGCGGCAACCGCGCCGGGGGGTAGAATTCCGCTGTCGACACACAAAAGCTCGGCCGTGCTGATCCAGCGCCCGTAATATCCTTCGGACAGGTAGTCGACGGGATGCAGGCGTTCCAAACCATGCCGGAATGCATCGAGGTTGGTTCCCGAGACACCCATCGAGGCCAGGCTCAACGCAAAAGCGCGGGCTTCCCAATCCTCTTTGAAGACTGGTTCGTTGGGGTCGATCTCGACGCTTCCCCAGCCTTCGGTTCCTCCCATGTCATGTATTCCATCCATGAATCGCCTCCCTTTGTTTGGTCGAAAAGGTATGAGCAACAGGGATGAGTTGTCAACTATAAGAAATGAGTGTTACTTTAGTGAAATGCCTAACGCGGCCCGGTGTACACCCTTCGGGCCAACAAAAAAGATTGACTAAGTTAATTATACGAAATACTTTAAGTCGTATCCGTAATGGTCAGATCGTTTGGCTATAGTCGGAAAAACTATTGAGGATTTTAGACATGCTTGCCGATCCCAGACCGTGTTTCCTCGATCTTGCTCCGCGCAGCCCCAAGCCCAGATCAACCGGGCTGACGCATGTTCTGGACAAAGGCAGTACCGTTTCTCATACGCGTGATGTCATCCAGCAGGCGGCAAGTCTGATTGACATCTGGAAGTTCGGTTGGGGCATCTCCTACATAGATCCCAATGTGCGCACGAAAGTTGCCGAATTGCGCGAGGCCGGAATCAAAACCTGTACCGGCGGCACCTTGATGGAGATTTCACGGCTACAGGGCCAGGTCGGTCCGATGTTGCGTTTCGCGGCTGAGGTCGGTTTCGATTGTGTCGAAATCTCGGATGGCGCATCTGAAATTCCTGTCGCCGAAAAGCAGGAGATGATCTCACGCGCGCGCGACGCCGGTTTCGAAGTACTGGCAGAGGTCGGCAGCAAAGACCCAAGCCAAACTGCGGATGCGGAAGATTGGATTGCCGAGATCGAGGGTGATCTTGCAGCGGGTGCTAGCTGGGTTGTGGCCGAGGGTCGTGAAAGTGGGACCGTCGGCCTGTATCAATCCGATGGCAGCGCACGGTGCACTTTGATCGAGGCATTGATGGACAGCCCTTATGCGGACAAGCTTATTTTCGAGGCTCCGCGTCGGGATCAGCAGGTTTTGTTGATCAAGCATTTCGGGTCCGAGGTAAGTCTGGGCAACATTCAATTGGACGAAGTGCTGGGCTTAGAGACTCTGCGCCTTGGCCTGCGCGCGGATACCATGGAGACTCAGCAGCTTGAAAAGGCCAGCGCGGATGTTCGACTTTGACGCCTCGGCCCTCAATATCGTTCCAAACAGATATCGAACGGTGGCGCTGTCTACCGATCTCGAATGTCTGGATGCCGACTGGCTGATCCCCCACTTTACCGGCCGCGAGGCGTATATGCGCACGCGTTTCATTGTCGCCAGATGTGGGCAAGAGACCGCGCTGCTTGAGGTTGATCGCGCAAACGACACCGACCTCTTTTCCCCTATCACGGCTGTTCGCATGCTGGCTGAACCTCGGGACTGTGTCTACGCTACCGACGATCTTGCGGATGCGGGCATTCCTTCTCATCTGGCGGCTGTGGCCGAACGGTTCCCGGGGCAGAAATGCGTTGTGATCGAGGGTCGGTATTCGCATGTCAGTTTTATTCTTAATCCCGAACCCATTCGGTTGATCGTTTTGGACATCGTCCCGCCCTTTCCATCGAAGCTGGTGGATCAGGTGATGCGGGTATTGGATGCGGCCGAAAACCTGCCCCCAATCGTGGTTGTCCCGGTCCTGACCGACAGCCGGGATGTTCTGGCGGACGAGCGACACCCAGCCCCAAAGCAATTGCTGGTCCCGTGCCGAGGGTCAGGCATTGAAGTGGACAATGCAGCCGTTTCGTATCTGGACGAACGCCCGCCCGAAAAGGACTGGGTGCTGTTGGGCTGCGAGCGTTCGGATCAGATCCACAGCTGGTTTTACAACAAGCCTCCTGATCTGGTGGATACATGCCCTAGAAAATTCCTGTCGCAGTTTTCGCAATCTGACGGGCCAGTTCTGACGCGGTGTTGCCTGCTGCAAGAAGGGATCGAGGATCGCACGGATGCGGTTTTCGTGCCCTGGGGCGCATCGCTTGATGAAGTCCGCGAAGCGATTGAATTGATCGTCGAACAGACGGGGGTCGCATGGTCGCACATATGATCGATTCCGAAATCTTCGGGCACCAGTGGTCAACTTCCGAGGCGCGCGAGATTTTTGACGAACCGGCGCGTGTTCGCCGCTGGGTGCAGGTCATTGTCGCCTTGGCACGTGCGCAGGCAGAATGTGGGATCATACCCTCGGAAGTGCTGCCGGTAATCGAAGATTTGGCACGCATCGACTTACCAGTTTCGGATATTGCGGCACAAACGCGTGCGACTTCGCATTCAACATTGGGCATGATCCATGTCCTGCGTGATCATTTGCCCGAAGAGGCCAAGGAATACGTCTATTACGGCACGACTGTGCAGGACATTACTGACACTGCACAGGTGTTGGAGATGCAGGCAGTCGCCCGCCTGATCTGGCGCGATCTCTGGGTGGTCGAAGGGCTGTTGCTGGCGCTGGCTGAACAGCATCGTACAACGCCGATGGTCGGACGTACTCACGGGCAGCCGGGCTCTCCGATCACTTTTGGATTGAAGGCGACCGTTTGGGCCGATGAAATCGGTCGTCACCTTCAGCGGCTGAAGCAGGCCCAAAGCCGCCTTTTTGTGGCGCAATTGGGTGGCGCCGTCGGGTCGCTGGGCTTTTTTCGCGAACAGGCGATGCCGCTCAGGGCGCGGTTTTGCGCTGAACTGAATCTTGGTGAGCCCGACGTTAGCTGGATCAACGCCCGAGATCGCTGTTGCGAGTTTGCGCATTTATTGGCGATGAGCACAGCGACACTGGCCAAGATTGCCAACGAGACCTTTACCTTGCAACGCAAGGAAATTGGTGAATTGGCCGAACGGACCAACCCCAATACGGTCGGCAGCATCACCATGCCGCACAAGCGCAACCCGGAATCCAGTGAACAGATCGTGGCGCTGTCGAAGCTGGTGCGCGCTGACGCATCCGTGTTGGCAGAAACCATGTTGCAGGAAAACGAGCGCGATGCCCGGTCTTGGAAGGTTGAATGGGCGGTCTTTCCGGAACTTTGCCATTACAGCCTTGCAGCGGCAGCGATGACACGAGATCTGGTCGATGGGCTTGAAGTGAACGTTGATGCGATGCGCAGCAACCTGTTACAGGAATCCGCCTCGGAAGGTGTGCTTTCGGCGCTGTCGGAAAAGCTGGGCAAACACAAAGCGCAAGCGGCGCTGCAGGACGCATATCGCAAGGTTCGCGAAGAAGGCGTCACGATTCCCAAGGCTCTTTCGGACCTGGTCGAAGGGTTCGAACCCGCCAACGATCCAGAGATTGAGACCGGCGCGTCGGCCCAGATGGTGGACCGGGTCTTGGCCCGCGCATCCGACCGGCGCAGCGCCGAAAGTGAAGCGCTGTTTTGATAAGCCGGACTACCCCAAGGAAAAGACATACAGGAGGCTCCCATGACCATTGAGGATGTAAAACCGGGATCGCAACGTTTGGCAGGGCCGTCCGCCTCTGGCCCTGCGCAAGAACTGATCGACGCGGGGTTTGCATGGGAAATTGCCGATGCGCCTGTTCTGCACCACGGGTTGAATATCGCGGATCTGGGTCATGTCTTGGACCTGATGCATCGTCAGATCATCCCAGATGATGCCGCCCAAAAGCTGTTGCGCGTACTGTTAGAAGCGCATGAAACGCCCGTCGAAGACTTTCCCTACAATGCCGCATATGGCGAGCCTTATAATTCGCGCGAGCGGCATTTTGTATCGCAGATCGGAGATGCAGCGGGATGGCTTCACGCGGGCCGCCCTCGGCGCGAGGCGGCGCGTGTCGCCCTGCGGGTCGAGATGCGGCGCCTGACTGCGGAACTGATCCGGGCCGTCAGTGCATTCGCAGAAACAACCGCCACCTTCGCGCGGGATCACCGGGACGTCCTGATGGCGGATCAGACCTACCTGCAACAGGCGCAGCCCTCGACCTTTGGGCACTATCTGTTGGCCTTCGCCCCGCCCGCCCTGCGGGACGGCGAGCGGATGCTGACCTGTCTATCGCAAATCAATCAGAGCCCGGGGGGCGCGGGATGCGTGAACGGTACGCAACTTTTGGATGACCGCTCGTATATCGCCGAATTGATGGGCTTCGACGGGATCATCGACCACACGCGGGACGCCATGTGGCAAACGGACACCTTCATTGATGTCCTGTCCTCGGCTGTCAGCGCCTTGTCCAATCAATCGAAACTGGCCGAAGATCTTGAGATCTGGTCCAGTCAGGAGTTTGACTATGTGGATCTGGCGGGCCCCTTTACCCGGTCTTCGGTTCTGATGCCGCAAAAGCGTAACCCCTATTCCCTGTCGATCGTGCGCGGCGGCGGTGGCGTTCTGATCGGACGGCTCAGCGGATTTCTTGCTGTGGTCAAAAGCCCCTCTGCGCGCAGTGACAACTTGATTTTTGCCTATGGCGAAGTACCCCGCGCGCTCGAGTTTTCGGCCCGGATCAGCGACCTGATGACGGGTGTTGTCGGGACACTGACCGTCAACCGCGAGCGTATGTGGACCCTGTTGGAAAACAGTTTCTGCCAAGCGACCGATCTTGCAGAACACATTATGCTGACTCACAAGCTGGATTACCGGATGGCCTATAACATCGTGGGTGAAGCTGTGCGAACGGCCAGCCGGGCTGGGTTGCGCGGGGTAGATATCACGCCCCAGCACATATCGGATGCCGCGCAAAAGGTGGCCAACATCTCGCTGACGCCGGATGAGCGGACGCTGAAACAGGCGCTTGACCCGCGCAATATCGTTGCCACGCGAACTGCACCGGGCGGAGCCGCGCCCGAGGTTGTCTTACAAATGGCCGAGCAAAACCGGAACGCTGCAAAGAGACTGAGTCGCAGCGCCGAGGATGCCCTTCGTCGATTCTCGGAAGCTGAGGAAGCATTGCTGGTAAAGGCAAGAGCAGCCATTAACAATGGTGAATAATTAAGCCTCAATTTTTCTTTGGACTTTATCCGGGCACGAGGGGGAAGTAGGCCCGCTTCCTCTTGTGTCGGGGCAGTTGATTCAATTCGCGGGCGTGTCCATACGTGGGCCGAATAAATTCATAACAGCCAGTAAATAAACATAAAATAATTCATTCAATTTTCACTGATCAAAATTTACCAGCGCAGACGCACTGAGCCAATGGGTCGAATCCGCGCTTGATTTCAGAAAATCTTACCCACTCAATTCGAAAAGGAAAGTAAACAGAAAGCTTGACGGATAGTTTATGTATTTCTACGATACGAAACATCAACACTTGATGATAAAACGTTCGATGGGGGAGAATTCCGTGAAAATTGTGATGATCGGTGGCGGGCCGGGTGGCCTTGGAGCAGCCGGAGCAGCCAAGGGGACGGACCCCAACGCAGAAACCATCGTCTACACTCAGTTTGAGGATGTCGCCTATAGCCCCTGTGGCATCCCATTCGTTCACGGCAAAGAGATCGATTCCTTCGACCGGCTGTTCCTTGCGACCAAGGAACAGTACATGGAGCAAGGTATCGACGTTCACTATGAAACAACCGTGAACGCGATCGATCGCACGAACAAGCGCATCAATGTCGCCGGCGAAGGCGACATTAGTTACGACAAGCTGATCCTTTGCTCGGGCTGGCGCTACAAAGAGCTGGGCATCCCCGGGCAGGACCTCGGAGGCATCTACCGCGTCAAGAACATCCGCAGCGCGATGGATTGGGACAAGTTCCTGGACAATGTAAAAACGGCGGTTGTCGTCGAATGTGGTCCGATTGCAGTCGAGATGGTCTCGGCCATGGTGCACCGCGGTATCAAGACGACGCTGGTTGATCCGAACCCGTGGCCGATGTCCGACGTGGTTGATCCCGATATCATCGAGCCGGTCCGCAAAGACTGGGAAGAGGCAGGCGTCGATATGCGCTGGGGCGAGCGGGTTACAGCGTTCCGCGGCGACAAGAACGTCACGCATGTCGAAACCACTTTCGGGGACGTTCAAGCCGATATCGTCATTCTGGGGACGCCCAAAGTCCCCAATAACGATCTTGCCACTGCAACAGGACTTCAAATTGGCAGCACCGGCGGGATCGTCATAGATTCCAGGGGTCAGACTTCGGACCCGGATATCTATGCCGCCGGAGATTGCGCCGAAATCGTACACGGCGTCACCAACCTGCCATTGCAGGGGCTGACTGGCAGCCACGCCTATGCGCAAGGCAAGGTTGCTGGTGTAAACGCCGCCGGCGGCGAGCGTATCTACCAGCCGGTGCATGTTCCCTGGGGCATGTTGGCAGGTGAGTGGATGATCGGCGGATTTTCCTTTGGCGAAACCTCGGCCACGGCGGTCGGAATGGACTATGTCTGTGGTAAAACCACAGGCATCACCCGGGCGCGGTATTACCCCGGCGTACGACCGATAACGGTCAAGCTTTTGGTAGACCCCAAAACGCGTGGCTTGCTGGGTGCGCAGATGGTTGGCGGCGAAGGCGTCAAGGAACGCGCAGATTTTCTGGGCGTGGCCTCTCGGGCCGGTCTGACAATCGATGCTCTGGCAACGATGGAAAACGTCTACTCGCCCGCTATTGGTGCGTTGAACGAGCCCATCCAGATTGCCGCCGCAGATGCGGTTATGAAGCTGGATGGAAAGGTCTGAGGCGATGGCGTTTTCCCAATGGCTCAGAGAAAACTCCGAGCATTACCTTCTGTGCGATGCGCAAGACAAAATGGCGCGCAGGACCGGAATGAACCCACCCAACAAGCCCCGGGGGCTAAAGGACAGGTTCTGGCGACAGCTGGTTATCCCGATTTATCACATGATGCCCTGGTCCATGAAGAAATGGTTCATGGACGTCATTCCCGGCAGCCACAAACGGCCTTGGCCGCGTAAGAACTTTCGATCCAAACAATAGGATTCAACAGGTTCAGCAAGGGGCGCTGCCTCTTGGAACAATCAAGGTAAACACCACTGCAACAAGGGAGTTGAAATGCCTCAAACTGTTAAAATCGACCCGCCCAAAGAAGGTGACATCCTTTTTGACGTCGAAGAAAAGATCTTTCCGGATCACAAGGCGAACGAAGGCGACAAAGCCTATGTATTCATGCACACCGTTCCGTTCGAAGGATCGGTCGGACTGGTGAATATGCTGACGGCCACCCGCCTGCAGCGTAAAGGTTTCGAACTGACCTTCATTCTGTACGGACCTGGCGTTCTGATGGCGTCGGCTGCACGCGGCTATCCGGCCGTTGGCAATGAAGGTTTCCCGGGCAACCTGGGCTATAACCGCCAGCTCAAGACGCTGATCGACGAGGGTGCCAAGGTCTATGCCTGCCGCTTTGCGATGGGCGCGCTTTACGGGATGCGCGAAGACGATCTGATCCCAGGCGTCAAGGCCTTCAATCCTCTGGACGTTCTGGACGCCAACATTCAAGCGTATCGCGAACGTGCGCTTGTATTCTCGACCTGGACGCTTTGATTCAGATCGCAAAAACACTGGCTGGGTGTTTGGTCCCCCGACACCCAGCTGATCCTGCTTGGTTTCGAAACTCGATTACCAGCCAGTTTTTGTCTTCAAGCAGCTGGTCGAAAGATGGTTCTTTCGGTTTTGTCCGAGGGATGAAAAGGGAATACGGTGCGACCTCGAGTGTCAAATCCGTGACTGCCCCCGCAACTGTAAGCG
>NZ_JBQFQX010000021.1:0-56669 GCF_056537105.1 Ruegeria sp. CH11 | reverse complement strand
TCATCGCCGAACCAATGATACCAAACGCATGTTCAATACCATGCATCTGCAATACCTTAACAAAGGCCTCTTCCGTCGTCATTCTCATCTGGGTGTTCTCCGCGCAAGTTAGGACTGGCTGGGCATGCTGCCGCACCGTTGCAACTGGTTTTGGCGCATGGGGCACTGTGGCGTTAGGGCCAGAACGCGTAGCGAAATAAGTCCAGTGTCGAGTCAGTAGCTGCGGATTGCATCCGCGATCAGTTGTACACCCGTTGGGATTTGTTCCGAAGCGATGGACGAGTATCCAAGGCGGTAGAAATTCTGCGGCTGATCCGGTTCGGAAAAGAACGACGCGCCGGGTTCGATATGAACGCTCTGCCCTTGCAGCGTCTTGGCAAGCCTCGCGGTGTTGACGTGATCCGGCGCCGACATCCAGAGCGAGGACCCGCCCATGATACCGCGCCCGGCAACGGTCAGACCGTTGTGTTCGATCGCTGTATCCAGTGCCTTGCGCCGCTCACCCAGTGCTTTGGACATGCGCCGGATCTGCGCATCATAGTGCCCCAGTGACAGGAAATAGGCTGCTGTGCGTTGCATATGCCCCGGTGGGTGGCGCAGCACCAGCGAGCGCAACGCCCGCGCCTCGCGGATAAACGGCTCGGAGCCGACCATGTAGCCAAGTCGCAGGCCGGGGAACAGGGATTTCGAAAAACTGCCCACGTAGATCACGCGCCCGTCTTCGTCCATGGACTTCAAAGCAGGCGAGGGAGCGCCCAGAAAGGCCATTTCAAACTCATAGTCGTCCTCGACCACCATCGCATCCAATGCGCGCGCGCGATCAAGCAAGTGGCGGCGTCGTTCGACCGGCATGGTGGCCGTGGTCGGGCTTTGGTGACTTGGCGTGGTGAAGATGACGTCGGTGTCGTCCGGCAACAGCTCGGGCGGCAGGCCGTCGCGATCAACGCCCAGCGGTGTCACGTTGCAATCCCAGTAATTCAACAGAGTTCGCAACGAGTAATAGCAGGGGTCTTCAATCACCGCGGTGCGGTTGTGGGTCAGCAGAATACGCGAGGCCAGCCACAACGCGTTCTGCGCGCCCATGGTGATCAAAATCTCTTCGGGACGGGCCGCGATCCCACGGCGCGGCAGGGTGTGACGGGCGATGAACTCGATCAGCAATGGGTCATCCTGATCCACGTAATCCGACGTCAGAGAATCGAAATCCTTGTGCCCCAGCGCCCGCACCGCGCAAAGCCGCCAATTGGCGTGGTCAAACAGCGTGCGATCAGCCTGACCGTAAATGAAGGGATAGCGATAGCTTTGCCAGTCCGCGGGCTTGTGCAGAAAATCCCCGCCAGAAAAGCGGCGGGCCAGGGCGGCATCCCAGTTCACGTTCTCGGTACCACGCTGCAGAGGTGTGTATTTTGGCGGCACCGGCGCATTTGGCGACACGTAATAGCCCGAACGGTCTTTTGCGGTCAGGTAGTCGTTCGCCAGCAACTCGGTATAGGCCAGCGTCACGGTGATCCGGCTGACACCCAGATGAGCGGCAAGATTGCGCGACGACGGCAGCTTTTCCCCCACATGAAAGCGGCCGGACAGAATGCCTTCGGCAATCATCTGTTGGATCCGGGCCTGCAAGGTGCCCTGGCCGCCGGGATCGAGAAAGAACGTGTCGACTGAAATGCTCATGATCAGGTTATAGGCTGGACTTACTCCGGCTGCAATCTGGACATAATTTGCGCCGGAAAGACCGCATCTTGGGTATTGACGGCAGTCCACCAAAAAACTAAATAACTAGAAAGTTAGTTTAATGGAGAAATCAAATGTGGGAAACGGCTGCCGCGGGGTTTTCCGCCATGGGGTCCGAAGCCCGGCTGAAAGTCCTGAAAACCCTGGTCCGCGCTGGTGAGGGCGGGCTGACCGTCGGGGAAATCCAGACCCGTACGGGAATCGCACCGTCAACATTGGCGCATCATTTGCGGTTTCTGGCCGCAGGCGGTGTTGTTGTGCAGGAAAAAGACGGTCGCACGACCATCAACCGCGCCAATTTCGACGAATTGAGAAACCTGGCGCAGTTCATTCTCAGTGAATGCTGCGCCGACGAGATCGGAAGGGCGGCCAACGATGGCTGAGTTGACACAAAACCCAAAAATGGCCTCGAAGGCACTTGTCGAAGCGATCAAGACGCCATGGGCCCTGATCGTCGCCATATTGGTGGCAGTGGCCGTTCTGGACCCCGGAAACTGGGTCGCGGTTGTTTCCTTCGCCGGTAAGGCGTTGGCCCATACCGGGCAATACATCCTGTTTGCGGTGCTGCTATTATCCTACCTGAAAGCAACCGGGGCCGAGGTCATGGTTGCCCGCGCCTTTGAAGGGCGCGAGACGCGGATGATCTTTCTGGCTGCGCTGTTCGGCGGCCTGGCGCCGTTCTGTTCCTGCGAAGTCATACCCTTCATTGCGGGCCTGCTGGCCTTGGGGGCTCCTCTGTCGGCAGTGATGGCCTTTTGGCTCAGTTCGCCGCTGATCGACCCACCGACCTTGCTGATCACGGCTGGTGCGCTGGGATGGCCCTTTGCTATCGGCAAGGCTGTGGCGGCTGTGGCACTTGGACTGTTCGGAGGGTTCACTGTACGCTTTCTGATGCGGGGTGGTGCCTTCGCCCAGCCATTGCGTGAATACAAGCCTGCCGGATGTTGCGGTTGCGGTCCCAAGCTGGACGAAAAGCCGGTCTGGAAATTCTGGCAAGAGCCCGAGCGCCGCGTGCGGTTCCGGTCCGAGTTCGTGCACAACGGCCTGTTTCTGCTGAAATGGCTCGCGCTCGCCTATGTGCTCGAGGCGCTGCTGGTCAACTACGTCCCCGCTGATCTGATCGCGCGGGTCGTCGGAGGCGAAGGGATCGTACCCATCGTTGTGGCCGCGCTGGTTGGCATGCCCGCCTACCTGAACTCTTACGTTGCGCCGCCCTTGCTGGCGGGGTTGATGGAGCAGGGCATGACCGCAGGGGCCGCGATGGCCTTCATGGTTGCCGGTGCAGTCAGCTCAATCCCCGCGATGGCGGCGGTCTGGTCGCTGGTCAAACCCCGGGTCTTTGCCACCTATCTGGGGCTGGGGGTCGGCGGTGCCATCGTGGCGGGCATCCTGTTTCAGATGCTTTGAATCAAAAGCGCCCGGAGGTTTCTCCGGGCGCTTTATTCATCCAGCCTCGCAGTAACGAGGCAGTTTGAACCGATACCGTGCTTCGCCACTGTTGACATAAACCCGCTTTTCCACGCAAGCGCTGGTGCCAACGGTCTGCGATACGGGGCCTTCGGTCGAGGTGATTGAGGTCGCCGATCCGTCCGGCAAGCGGACCGAGGCGATTACCCCATTCTTGAGGTCACCATTGATCGGCGTCGCCGACAGCACCGCAACGGTCATGAAGGCGTCATGCTCGTGCTCGCCATCGTCCCCCAGCAGGAACAGGCTGGCGACGATGACAACCATTACAAGGCCCCCCGCAATCGCCAGACCTTTGGTTCTCAGAAACACATAGATCGAAACAGCGCGGTGCGGCCCGAAAATTGCGGATAATAATTTCAGCATGGGTCTTTCCCAAACAAATAACCCCGGCAGAGCCCGCCGGGGTCAGATCAGGATCAGGGGCGCAGATCGTCTTCTTCTTCGTCCTCACCGCCACCTTTGGGCAGGTTGAAGAAGCTGTCGGCGTCCACGATTGGTTCGTCGTCTTCCTTGTCCTCTCCGTCATCCGACAGCGAGAATGTCTCGAGCCCTTCGATCGCGGTCGGGATCTTGGGCGCGCTGTCCATTTCCAGCGACTGTTCGGTCGAGACCAGCTTGCGACGTTCGTCATCGCTCATCACGCCACCTTCAGCGGCTTTTTTGGCAGCGGCCTTCTGCACGATGGCATCCAGTTCCGACTGTTTGCAGAGGCCCAGAGCAACCGGATCGATCGGCTGCATGTTGGAAATGTTCCAATGCGTGCGCTCGCGGATCGACTGGATGGTCGGCTTGGTTGTGCCGACCAGCTTGGCGATCTGACCGTCGCTGAGTTCGGGGTGGAACTTGACCAGCCACAGGATCGAATTCGGACGGTCCTGACGCTTGGACAGCGGCGTGTACCGCGGGCCACGGCGCTTTTCCTCGCCGCTTGCGGCAGGGTTGAACTTGAGCTTCAGCTTGTGCAGCGGATTGTTCTGCGCCGCTTCGATCTCTTCCTGCGTCAGCTGGTTGTTGGCGATCGGGTCGAACCCTTTGACGCCAGCAGCAACGTCGCCATCAGCAATACCCTGCACCTCAAGCTCGTGCATGCCTACGAAATCCGCGATCTGCTTGAAGCTGATCGTGGTATTGTCCACCAGCCATACGGCTGTTGCCTTGGCCATAAGTGGTTTTGCCATCAGCCCGTCTCCTTTGAATACATCTGTCCCGTCGCCGGAATTCGGCGGCCCCGTGGTCTTGGGGCAGGTTTCCGTTGTCGGGGAACTTGGGGCCTATATAGTCGCGTCAGATAAAGAAGGGAAGAGGCGAATGCGCCAAGGTCTGTTAGGGCTGGTCGTATGGGTTCTGAGCGCGGTGGCTGCACCGGCCGATGGCGAAAAGACGGGCGAGTTTGACTATTACGTCCTGGCGCTCAGCTGGTCCCCCAACTGGTGCGCCCGCGAGGGTGATGCGCGCGGATCAGACCAATGTGATGCGCGCCATGATCACGGCTGGATATTGCACGGGCTCTGGCCGCAATACCATCAGGGCTGGCCTGCCTTTTGCCGGACTTCGGAATCGCCGCCCTCGCGCCGAATGACGCGGGAAATGGAAGACATTCAGGGCAGTTCGGGGCTGGCGTGGCATCAGTGGAAAAAACACGGCACATGCTCAGGCCTTTCTGCGTCTGATTATTTCACCCTTTCGCGGCGGGCTTATGATCTGGTCGAGCGTCCGCCGGTCTTCCGCAAGCTGGATACATCGGTCAAACTGCCCGCGTCGGTCGTCGAAGAAGCGTTCCTGAAATCCAACCCCACGCTCGACCGCGACATGATCACGATCACATGCAAGCAGGGTTACATTGAAGAGGTCCGCCTGTGTCTGTCCCGCGATCTTGAACCGGTTCCCTGTGGCCGCGACGTGATCAGGGACTGCACGGCTACGGACGCTTTGTTCGATCCGATTCGCTAGAGCTTCTTGTTCTGGCAATCCCGCGCATAGTCCAGCGCCTTGGCCGTGCCTTTCAGATCAATCGCCATGACGGTTTGACCTTCGGGGTTGTAGACGGTCATGGTCTTGTTCTGCGCAATCGCGTTGACGAAGTTGCGGTCGGTAAAGAACACCGTTGCCCCCGGAACACGGTCCTGCTTGAACCCGATGGCGGTGGCGTCAAAGCTCTTGCCGTCAAGCTCGAACCGGATCGGGTAGCTCTGCCCCGGCTCAATATTGCCCCAGGCCTTGTTGTAAACGGTGAAATACCCACGATTGTCCAGCGCGTCGTAACCCAGCCGCACAACCGAGAGATCCTGATACACGGTCTGGATCAGGCACCCGTTCCCGAGTGCAGGGTCCATCATGATGTTCCAGCCCTCGACAAAGCCCTTGTCGACCAGTTCTTGCGAGTGCGCGGCGGTTGCGGTGAAGGCGGCGAAGGTGAGGGCGATAAGGCGGGTCATATTCGGATTCCAAAAGAATTAAATTGCGGAGCTGTGTCCAAATTACAAGTTTAAACAACCCAGCCAAGAGCATTCTCTTACTGCGCCCCAACCGCACTTTCGGGTCCATTGGATCTGAGTTCTAAGATCACTTCGTTTATAGACCGCTCACAGCGAAGTAATGAGGTCACCAAGAAAACTATAGGCAGGACCCACCGAAACTCGGCTTCAACTCAGTTACAATGCCCTTCTGTTCTTCCCAGAAAACGAGCCAACGAAGCAAGCATGGAAAAGATTGCTTCTCAAAATATGCGTAGTCTTTTTCTTTAGAAATTGAGAACCCATCTTGCTCTAGCATTATTACAAGTTCTTGCTCTCTCAGAGGTGGCGGGAATTCAGCGATAATCCTTCGGGCAAACTCTTTGTCAGCCTCGGCAAAATTGTCAGGCAGATTCCGCCCGATTTTCGGCGGGAACGGCAACGGCGGAAATAGCAACAAGTGAACAACAATCGCGATTGCCACTACTGATGCACAAAAAACTAAAATGAACTTTCGCATCTAATGCCTTACTCTCAGATACGCTTAGAAAATGGCAGATTTTCCAAGACGCGCAAAAGCCTGCGTCTACAATTCCTTCCTCGCCCTGAGCGCCGCCGTAATCGTCCCGTCGTCCAGATAATCCAACTCCCCCCCAATCGGCACGCCCTGCGCCAATGAGGTCAGGCGGACCTGACCCTCTAGCTGATCGGCGATGTAATGGGCAGTGGTCTGGCCATCGACCGTGGCGTTGAGCGCGAGGATGACCTCGGTGATGCCCTCGGCCATGATCCGATCCTTGAGGCGGGGGATGCGCAGCTCGTCCGGGCCGACGCCGTCCAGCGCCGATAATGTCCCGCCAAGCACGTGATAGCGGCCCTTGAACACGCCTGCGCGCTCCATTGCCCAGAGGTCGGCGACGTCTTCGACCACGCAAAGTTCGCCTGTCGCGCGGGCCTCGCTTTCGCAGATGTCGCAGATGTCGGTGGTGCCGACATTGCCGCAGTTCAGGCACTCACGGGCGGTGACGGCGACCTGCTGCATGGCGTCCGACAGCGGCGTCAGCAGCAGGGCGCGTTTGCGGATCAGGTGCAGCACCGCACGCCGGGCCGAGCGGGGGCCGAGGCCCGGCAGCTTGGCCATCAGGTCGATCAGGTTGTCGATGTCGCTGTTCGAGCTCACGGCCTGTCCTGTCTGGCGCCGGAGGGAGCCTCCGGCGGGAGTATTTTAGAAAAGATGAAGATCAGAACGGCAGCTTGATGTCTGCCGGCAGGCCCATGCTTTCGGTCAGCTTGGCCATCTCGGCCTGAGAGCGTTCGGCGGCTTTGGTCTGCGCGTCCTTGATCGCGGCGAGGATCAGGTCTTCGACCACTTCTTTGTCGTCGCCATTGAAGATCGACGGATCGATGTCGAGACCTTTCAATTCGCCTTTGGCGGTGGCCGTCGCCTTGACCAGCCCGGCGCCGGATTCGCCGACGACCATGATGGTGTTCAGCTCTTCCTGCATATCGGTCATCTTGGTCTGCAAATCCTGCGCGGATTTCATCATCTTGGCCATGTCGCCCAGACCGCCGAGTCCTTTGAGCATCGGTATTCTCCTGTAGATCTGTTTGCAGCCTAAATACGGATGGCATTCGTCGGGCACAAGGGGAGAGGCTGCTCCCGCCTGTCGCCAATGTCTTTGGTGGGTCTTTCCTCTCGTTGGGCCCGGCCCGCGCAGGCTGTGCCTGCGCGGGCCGGGCCCAAAGCTGCTCAGGGGTATCGGCGCAAGCCGATGGCCCGTGGCAGGTGCGGGAGGGCTTCAGGTGTCAGAGCGGAGTCTTAATCCTCCTCGAACGGGTCCCATTCGTCTTCGACTTCGGGCAGAGCTTCGGTTTCGACCTGTGCCGCGCGTTGTTCGGGGGTTTCGATCTTGGTGATCCGCGCCTTTGGAAACTGGGCCAAAACGGCCTGTACCAAAGGGTGTTCTTCGGCTTCAGTGCGCAGGGCGAGCTCGGCCGCGTCGCGGAGTTCCGCGATGGTCGGGGCCTGGCCTTCCGAGACAATCGACACGGCCCAGCGGTTCCCGGTCCAGCGTTGCAGGGCCGATCCGAGACGGGGGGCCAGGTCGGTCGGTGCTTGCTCGGCCGGGGTGAACTCGATCCGGCCCGGTTGGTACGAGACCAGACGGACGCCGTTCTCGACCTCGACCAGCAGTTTGACGTCCCGGTTCGATCGGATCAGTTCGACCACGTGCTCGAAGGTCGGATAGCGCGCCAGGGCGGTCTGTACGTCCTGCGCCAAAGCGGCTGAAGGCGCGCCTGTGGCTCCGCGTGGTGCGGCTGTCAGAGCCGGTTGGGCGGTTGCCTGTGGCGCAATATTACCCTGCGAGGCGGCCGGTAGACCGCGACCCGGCCCACCATTTGGCGGCGGTGGGGTATCCTGCAATCTTTTGACCAGTTCTTCGGGGCTGGGCAGGTCCGCCACATGGGTCAGGCGGATCACGGCCATCTCGGCGGCCATCATGGCGTTGGGCGCGGCTGAAACCTCTTCCAGAGCTTTGAGTAGCATTTGCCACATGCGGGTCAGCACCCGCATTGGCAGGGCCTCGGCCATCTGTTGCCCACGCGCACGCTCGTCAGGCGACACCGTCGGGTCTTCGGCGGCATCCGGGGTGATCTTGACGACCGAGACCCAATGGGTGATCTCGGCCAGATCGCGCAGAACCGCCAGCGGATCGGCCCCTTCGGCATATTGCGCGCTGAGTTCTGTCAGCGCGCCCGCCGCATCGCCGCGCAGGATCATGTCCATCAGGTCCAGCACCCGGCCCCGGTCGGCCAGCCCCAACATGGCGCGCACTTGATCGGCACTGGTTTCGCCAGCCCCGTGAGAAATTGCCTGATCCAGCAGCGAGGTCGCGTCGCGGGCCGAGCCCTCGGCGGCGCGGGTTATCAGCGCAAGCGCGTCTTCGGCGATCTGGGCACCTTCTGCCGAGGCGATCTTGCTGAGCAGGCCGATCATGTCCTCGGGCTCGATCCGGCGCAGGTCGAACCGCTGGCAGCGCGAAAGGACCGTGACCGGCACCTTGCGAATTTCAGTCGTGGCAAAGATGAACTTTACATGCGCAGGGGGTTCTTCCAGCGTCTTGAGCAGCGCGTTGAAGGCGCTGGTCGAGAGCATGTGAACCTCATCGATGATGTAGATCTTGTAGCGCGCGCTGGCGGCGCGATAGCGGACGCTGTCGATGATTTCGCGAATGTCGTTCACGCCAGTGCGGCTGGCGGCGTCCATTTCGATCACGTCGACATGACGACCTTCCATGATCGCAGTGCAATGTTCGCACTGGCCACAGGGCTCGGTCGTTGGGCCGCCATTGCCGTCCGGTCCGATGCAGTTCATGCCCTTGGCGATGATCCGGGCAGTTGTGGTCTTACCGGTTCCCCGGATGCCGGTCATGATGAAGGCCTGCGCGATCCTGTCCGCCGCAAACGCGTTTTTCAGCGTGCGCACCATGGCGTCTTGACCCACCAGATCGGCAAAGGTTTCCGGGCGATATTTGCGGGCGAGAACCTGATAGGCGGGGCTGGGTGTGTCGGTCATGTCTGCTCGGTCGGATTCGTTCAAACCGCAGCGTAGAGGCCCCCGCCGCCCGCGTCCACAGCGGGTCGCCAGGATTTTTGTTTTGGAAACGCGACCGTCGCAGGTAAAATCTCCGATTCATAGGCCAGGGGTAAGACTTTCTGATCTACGTTTCGGGGGGAACGCAAAGATGTCTCAGATGGTGATCCATGCATTGCAGGTGGGCGGCGGCTCGCTTGCGCTAAGTTCAATGCCAGGGCGGGGAGGGGACTATCTCGGCGATCTGGAGATGGTCGCCGGATGGCAGCCGGGTCTGGTGATTTCCATGACCACCGAGGTCGAGATGATCAAGGATGGCGCGCGCGACTTTGGACGCGACGTGCAAAGCCGCGCCAGCCGCTGGGCGCATCTGCCGATCGAGGATTTTGGCGCGCCATCGGCGGAAATCCGCGAACGCTGGAAACGGGTCAGCGCCTCGGCCCGTCAGGCATTGGCAGGCGGGGGTCGTGTACTCGTTCATTGCCGCGGTGGCTGCGGGCGGTCAGGCATGATCGTGCTGCGCCTGATGGTGGAATGCGGTGAGAACCCGGATACCGCCCTGACGCGTCTGCGGGCCCTGCGGCCCTGCGCGGTCGAGACGGATGACCAGTTGCATTGGGCCATCGCGCCAGCTGTTGCGCTTGCTGCCTCATGACCTCAGATTCTGACCTGCGATTCTGTCGCCGCCTGAGCCTTTGGTGCGGTTGCCAGCGCCTGTAGCATCGCACAAGGCGGATTTGGAATCGCGCCCGACGGCAATGTCGTGAATTCGGTACCAAACATCAGGTCAGCATAGTCATCCAAACAGTCTATATCGGCTGCCTCGGTGGTGCCGCAAAAGATGCGGACTTCGTCTGCTTGCGCACGAAACCGTGCTGTGCACCCGTCGGGGCAATGGCCCAGTTCGATGCTGCCGTCTATTTCCAGATCTCGCGCAGTTGTCTGCCCCGCGGTCGAGATCGACTGCACCAGCGCACGTGCCACACGTGCAAGCGCCGGGCAGGTCTTGCCGGTGCGTTGACAGACGGTTGCCGTAAATTGGTGCGTTTCGGTCTTCCAGATCATGATGTGCCCTCCGCACATGTGGGCTGAGGGGTATCGATCAGGAGAAACCGCAACCGGCGGTCTGACCCTGCCCGGACACCCCGCCCGAGTTTCGGTTTCAGTTTTGATGGCAGGTCTCCTGACTTGCGGGTCGTCGCTTTGCCGCCCTTCCCAGCCTTGCGGCCAGTGGTATCTCGGCATTGCTTTCCGCTTACAGTTGCGGGGGCAGTCGCGGATTTGGCGTGTTCCGGACAATCCGGAGTGGGCCGCACCGTGTTCCCTTTTCATCCCGGCCTCGGTTGAGGGCGCGGAAACCATCGCCCAATCGCTAGCGGGCCAGCCCGGTGCGAGTCAAGCGGATTGAAAGATGCCCGAGGAAAATTGCGCAGGCGGACGTTTGGTCAACTTGGCAAAGTGTTGACTCGGCGTATCAGACCATGTGGACTGCAAAGTGAACTACTTAGTTCAGAAGCAAGGCAAGGAGCTTCGGAGGCGGCGATGCTGGACACCCGGACTGCAGTTCTGACGGAAGATTTCGAATTCGCATCCGGCCCTGCGAAACTGTCGGCGCGGTTGTACAGCCCTGTGTCAGAACCCGAAACGGTCGTTGTCCTGAACAGCGCCACGGGCGTACCCAGAGACTATTACCGCCATTTCGCGCGCTGGCTGGCGGCAGAACAGGGCATGGCGTGCCTGACCTACGACTATCGCGATTTCGGGCTCTCGTCGCAGGGAGCGCTGGCGGGTTCGAAGACGACAATGGCCGACTGGGCCCTGGTTGACATGCCTTCCGCGCGGGCCGAGATGCGGCGGCGCTTTCCCGACGCGCAACACTGGACAATCGGGCATTCGGTAGGGGCCATGCTGGGGCCGGTTCAACCGGACGCGGACCGGATCGATCGCATGATTTGTGTCTGTTCCGGGCTGGTGACGCTGTCGGATCACCCTTGGCCTTATCGCTCGCTGGCGTGGTTGTTCTGGCACGGCCATGCGCCATTGGCGACTCGCGCGCTGGGCTATTTGCCGGGCAAGCTGACCGGGTTCGGAACGGACTTACCGGCCCCGGTCTATTGGCAGTGGCGGCGCTGGTGTACTGCGCCAAAGAACTATGTTCCGGATATCGGGCATAGGCTGCCCGCTGCCAACTGGCCCGAGGCGGGTCGGCAGGTTGACCTGTTCACTTTCGACGATGACCAGATGGTGCCGCCTCAGGCGGTCTGGCGGCTTGCGGACCTCTACGGTCCCGAGGCGCGTCGGCATCTGTTGTCGGCAAAGGATTTCGGCCTGTCCGAGATCGGCCATATCGGGGTCTTTGCGGGCAAGAACGCAGCGCTCTGGCCACGTTTGATTGCCAGATAAGCAGGGGCGCCTTGGCGGCGCCCCCGGGTGTCAGACACCCTTGCGGGACTTCTTGTCCTGCATGACCGACCGCACCATCTTGCCAAACGCCTTGTCGCGGGCGCGGGACTGGGCAAGGGTTTCTGAGTTGCGCTGATCCTCGCGCCGCAGTTTGCGCCACCGGTCCAACCGGTCTTCGTCGAGCGCGCCTGCCGCGATCGCCTCCTGCACAGCGCAACCGGGTTCCGAGACGTGCTGGCAGTCCGAGAACCGGCAATTCTGCGCCAGTTCCGTGATATCCGAAAACACCTCGTCAACGCCGTCTTGCGCGTCCAGCAAACGCAGCGCGCGCATACCTGGGGTGTCGATCAGCCAGCCGCCGTTGCGCAGCCTTCGCAGAGCCCGCGCAGTAGTGGTGTGACGCCCGCGTGCGTCATCCTCGCGGATGGCAGCGGTGGCGTCGCTGTGTCCGGTCATGCCGTTTGCCAATGTCGTTTTGCCGACGCCGGATGACCCGACCAGCGCCCCAGTCTGCCCGGCAGGACACCAGGACAGCACTTGCGCGATGTCCATGGGGTCCCGCGCGTCGACTGTCAGAACCGTCAGGAACGGCCCCAGAGTTTCGGCGCGCCGGGCATAGTCTGCGGGCTCGTCGCAGGTGTCTGCCTTGGTCAGAACGATCACCGGGTAACATCCGGCCTGGTGGGCCAGTGCCAGATAGCGCTCTAGTCTGGGCAGGTTGAAATCGGCGTTGCAAGAGCTGACAATATACAGCACGTCGACATTGGCAGCGATCAGCTGCGCCTCGGCCCCGGTTCCGGCGGCGCGGCGCTGCAGACTACTGCGGCGGTCCAGCAGATGCTGAACGCGTTGCTGCTCGTCGACCAGAACCCAGTCACCGACGGCAAAGTCACCTGTTGACCGATTGAGTGTCAGCAGAGGCGCTTCGCCCTCCGGCGACACGCCTATCAGACGGTCCCGGTGAACGCCGGTGATGCGATAGGGTGCGCAAGTGGGATCGACCGCGTGTTGCGCGGCAAAGTGAGAGGACCATCCAAGATCCGAAAGTGAAAAATCCATTGATCTGCCTGTTCTCAGGTACAGCAATCCTGACGAATGGCGTATGCGCATCCGTCGGAAACGTGTTCAGGCCACGATCGGTGATCGAAAGGTCAGAACCGAGCGGCCCGAAGGGTCTTTGCTACAATCATAAAAGCCCTCCTGTGGCTGAAAGGTTCAAGTGAGAGGTTGGACATCGACCCAAGCGGGGCTCGTTGTGGCTGCTTCCTTCCGGACCTGACCAGGTTGGCGAGGCGCTCGCCCGCGCCAACCTCTCGACTGCCGATATAGGTGCCTGGCGGTAAAATGGCAACCCGTCACAGCGTCAGTTGAATGCGCAAAAATCCATCCGTATCCAGGCCCAGATCGCTTGTGGCGAATTCCGCCAGCTCGGCGATGTATGCGCGCGCGTTTGGGCCGGTCTTCAGAATCGCCTTCGCGCCACCCAATGGCGAAAAGGTATATGGCCGTGGTGCGGATTCGAGCGGGTCAGGCCGCGCCGAGTTCTTTATGTAGTCGATCAGTGCGTTCTGAACGGGCAGCGAAGGGATCGGGATAACTTGTGCCCGACCAGCAATCGGAAAGTTGCCGCCGCCATTGGCGCGGTAGTTGTTTGTTGCCACGACAAACTTCTGACTCGGGTCGATGGGCAAGCCATTTATCGATGCCATGCGGATACGGCGATGCGCCGGGTCGTTCAATTGGCCTTCGGCATCGAACCGGGCGGGGTGTGACAGATCGATCTCGCAGGCAATCCCATAGAGTAAATCCAGATTGTGACCCGCGCGGTCTGGATCGTGCAACTCTTGTGGCGCGTCGGGGAAGAGCTGGTTGAAGACGCCCGCAGACATTTCAAGCCAGTCGAGAACCTGCGCGCCACTGACACAGAGGCCACGCAGTTCATTCGGAAAGACCTGAAGGTCAGCCACATGGCGGATCGAGATTTCGCCGGCAGGAACGTCGGTGTAGTGAGCTGGCCCGGCCCGGCCACCGAACTTTGCGGGGGCGACGGCGGATAGCACTGGCAAGTCCGCGAGCTGACTGTCCCGCAGGTAAGGGCGCAGCGCGGCCGCCTGCGCCGCCGCCAAAAGATGCAAACCCCGATCTAGCGCACAAAAGGAAAAATAACTGTGCAGCGACCGATCCACCCGGCCCACCGGGCGGGCCACGCGTTGGCGGGTCTCTGCGTGCGCTTTGGCCAGCAGAGCCATGATCTCGGGGTCTTCTTTCACGCCTGACACGGACCCGTCAGCGGGGGAGTGAATCGGGCGCAGCTCTGCCTTGCGGTCGACAATGCGCCAGATGTTCTTTCGGGTCAGCGTCAGATCAATCACACCCAGATGTGATCCGGCAAACCCTGGCATGACCACGGGTTTGCCGTGCACCAGACCGTTTCGCGCGTCGACATGGTGCCGCCCATAATGAGCGGAGCCCGGCAATGTCAGATGCGTGTGCCCGGCAATAATCGCATCTATTTCGTCCATAGAGGCTAGGGGGATGGCGGCGTTTTCCAGACCGGGTTTCGCTTCTGCCGGACCAAGCCCCGAATGTGCCAAAGCGATCACGAGATCAGCGCCGCGTTGTCGCAGTTCGGTGGCGGTGTCCCGCGCCGAGGTCAGAATATCCGTGGCCGTGACCTGCCCGTTCAGTTTGTGCGCCTCCCATTGCGTGGTCTGGGGTGGCAGGACGGACAGGATGCCGATGTTCAGAGGTTCGGGTTTGCCGTTCAGGGTCACGCAGCGGGGCAGGACCGCCGCGCTTTGCCAGATTGGTGAGGCGTCGTCGAGCCGCATGTTGCTGCAGATCAACGGGCAGTTAAATTGATCAGCGACCCGTTTCAGAAAATCCAGCCCAAAGCCAAAGTCGTGGTTCCCCAGACCGATCGCATCATAGCCCAATGCAGCAAAGGCCAGCGGTAATGGGTGCGGTGCGGCGATCTGGTCGGCTGCAAAGTCGCCCAACGGTGTCCCTTGCAGGCAATCACCGTTGTCTAACAACAGCGTCAGGGCACCCATCCGCGCAGCCTCGCGTTGGGCCTTGCGGATCAGGGTCGCGGTTCTGGTAAATCCGATCCGGACGTCCGGGCGATCGGAGTAATAGTTGTGGCCGACCAGGTTCATATGCAGGTCTGAAGTGGCCAAAATCCGAACCCGCGCCAACGGGTGGTCAGCTTCGCTCTGCGACGATCTTTCTGTACTGTCCAAAATTTCTGCTTCTGACTGTCTTGGTAATTTTGTGTTCACTAAAAAACGAGTTAATGCAATTTCAAGGGCGGTCCTGCGGTCTTTCGGCGGCATATCAATATTGCCTGATGAAACGGCGTTGCGCCAGAGGCCAAGACGTGGCAGCCCTTGAGCCCGATATCGAGGGAACGCAGTGAGATGAAACGCGCGGAACAGGTGACATTCGGCGGCTCGGGTCTGGACCGTGCGGCCCATATTCGCGGAGACGCAGCTAAACTGGCTGAAGCAAGCGAAAGCGCGGCGGCTCGCTGCTTGTTGCTGTGGCGGGGCAAGGTGCTGGTGTGTGGCCCGGCGCTGGACCGTCTTGCGTTTGTCCCGATGACGCATGAGGTGATCCGAACCGCGACCGGTGGTGCAATTGAGGCTCCGGTTTTTCTTGGGTGCGACAGCGACGACGCTCCGATCTTTGCGATGGATATTTCGGGCTGGCAGGCCGAGGGGCTCGATCTGTCGGATGTCGGCGCTTTTGTTGACAAGACCGAACAGCAGCATCCCGACCTGCCCGAAGGCGATGTCTTTGCCGAGTTGCGTCGGATCATGACCCGGCTGACGCCGCGCGATGCTGAACTGGCGGCAACTGCAAAAGCGGTCATCGGGTGGCATGACACGCATCGGTTCTGCGCCAAGTGCGGCGCTGCCAGCGAAATATCGCAGGGTGGGTGGCAACGCGGTTGCCCTGCATGCGGCGCGCAGCACTTTCCGCGCACCGACCCGGTGGTGATCATGCTGATCACTCATGGAAACGCGGTGCTTATGGGGCGTTCGCCCGGCTGGCCCGAAGGGATGTATTCATTGCTGGCGGGGTTCGTCGAACCGGGTGAGACCTTGGAGGCCGCCGTGCGCAGGGAAGTGATGGAAGAAGCCGGCGTGCCGGTCGGTGACGTGCAGTATCTGGCCAGTCAGCCCTGGCCATTTCCGGCCTCGTTGATGATGGGGTGCGCAGGTCAGGCGTTGTCTCGCGAAATCCGCATAGATCCGGTGGAAATCGAAGACGCAATGTGGGTCACCAAATCCGAAATGATGCAGGTGTTTGCGGGTGAACATGACAGTCTGTTGCCCGCGCGAAAGGGCGCGATTGCCCATTTCCTGTTGCAACACTGGCTTGCGGACAGTCTGGACTGACGCAAAACTGGACTGGGAATAGGGCAAAGAAGACAGACAGAAATGCAATTTTCAGCGCAGGAAGACATCGAAGCCCCGATCGACGTCGTATTCGCGATGGTCTCGGATTTTGACCGGTTCGAGCGCATGGCCGTACGGCGGGGTGCCGATGTGCGGCGCATGGCGGGGTCGGGCACCGCCGATGTAGGCATGATCTGGGAAACCCGCTTCAATATCCGGGGCAAACCACGCGAGGTCACAATTGAGATGACCGACCGTGAAGATCCGGGCCTGATGCAGTTTCAGGCAACCAGCAAAGGGATGGTCGGTGTCACCAAGGTCGAGCTGCTGGCCTTGTCGAAACGCCAGACGCGGCTGAATCTGACCATGTCGCTTGCCGCTAAGACGTTGCCCGCGCGGTTGCTGCTGCAATCAATTAAGCTGGGGCAGTCGCGCCTGAGACGGCAGTTCCAGTCCCGGCTGAGCGATTTTGCTGGCGAAATGGAAGACAGGTATCGGCACGGTATGTAAGGCACCCGGTTTGGCGCAATTGGATCCAGAGGTTTCCCAATGGCTCAGGTGATATTCTTGCACGGCGCATCAAGCAGCGGCAAAACCACGCTGGCCCGGGCGTTGCAAAGCAAGATTGAGGTGCCGTTCTGGCATGTCTCCATTGATCACTTGCGCGATTCAGGCGTTCTTCCGATGGATCGGTTTCGCAGCGGCGCATTTGATTGGCGTCAGTCGCGTGACCGCATCTTTGACGGGTTTCATCAATCCCTGGCGGCCTATGCAGACGCCGGGAACAATCTGATTGTCGAGCATATTCTGGACACCCCAGGATGGGCCGACGTGCTACGCGCGCTCTTTCGAGAACATGACGTCCTTTTTCTGGCCGTTCATTGCGCTTTGCCTGAACTGGCGAGACGAGAAGCACAAAGGGCAGACCGCCGCATAGGTAGCGCGATACAGGATCAGCGCAGTATTCACGCGGGGCACGTCTATGATCTGGACGTCGATTCCGAAAATGGCGTTGATGCGAATGTCGAGCTGATCCTGCAAGCTTGGCGCAGCGGCCTGCGCCAATCAGAATTCAATTGACGGCGTGCGTCGTCACCCGCGCGGACGCGCCGCAGGGAAGACCCCCAGAATCTCGACATTGGTCGTAAAGTGCTCAAGCTCTTCCATGGCAAGCTGAACGTTGCGGTCGTCGGGGTGGCCAACGATATCGGCATAGAATTGCGTGGCTGTGAACGAGCCATCGATCATATAGCTTTCCAGCTTGGTCATGTTGACGCCATTTGTCGCAAACCCGCCCATCGCCTTGTACAGCGCAGCGGGGATGTTGCGGACCTGAAAGACAAAACTTGTGATCATGCCATGATCGCCACGTCGGTTCAGATCGGCCTGGCGTGACATCACCAAAAAGCGGGTGGTGTTGTCGCCATGATCCTCGATATGGCGGGCCAAAACGTTCAGACCATAGATTTCGCCCGCAAGCTCACTGGCCAGCGCGGCCGAGTGTTTGTCTCCGGCCTCGGCCACTTCGCGTGCAGCGCGGGCATTGTCGGGGCTGACGCGGCCACGAATGCCGTGTTCCTTGAGGAACCCCGCGCATTGAGGCAGCAGAACCAGATGTGAATGCGCCTCTTGAACATCTTCCAGTGTGGCCCCCGGAACCGCCAGCAGGTTGATATGGACCCGCACAAAGGCTTCTTCGATGATATGCAGCCCGCTATGGGGCAGCAGGCGGTGAATATCTGCCACCCGGCCATAGGTCGAGTTTTCGACCGGCAACATGGCCAGATCCGCCTCGCCAGAGCGTACCGATTCGATCACGTCTTCGAACGTGCGGCAGGGCAGGGCGTCCATTTCGGGCCGCGCATTGCGGCAGGCTTCGTGGCTATAGGCGCCAGGTTCCCCTTGAAAAGCGATGCGTTTGGTCATTTGGTCGATTCCGTGCAACAAGTTCCGACATTGGGCGTTTCGTCGCGGTGTCTATACCTTGCCTCTTGCGAGGGGAAGCCTTAGACACCCCGCAGACAGCTGAAATGGATCGCGATCAAAATGTTCGACACGATGACAGTTACCAAGGCCGCCGCTGGCCTGTTTGGAACCTTTCTTGTGCTTCTTCTGGCCAAATGGGGTGGCGACATCCTGTATCACGTCGGCGGCCACAGCGCCGAGGCGGCCTATATCATCGAAACCGAAAGCGCAGGTGAAAGCGCTGACGGCGAAGAGGTCGTATTCGAAGACATGCTGGCTGCAGCCGACCCGGAAAAAGGTGCAAAAGTGTTCCGCAAGTGCACCGCGTGCCACAAGCTGGAAGACGGAGCAAACGGCACAGGCCCGTACCTGTACGCGATTGTGGATCGCCCGGTCGCTTCGGCCAACGGCTTCACCGGTTATTCGGCCGCGATGCAGGCCCATGGCGGCAACTGGACGCCCGAAGCGCTGGATGCGTTCCTCGAGCGCCCGAGCTCCTATATCTCGGGCACATCGATGAGCTTTGCGGGTCTGAAAAAACCGCAGGACCGCGCCGATCTGATTGCCTATCTTCAGACAATCGGCAACTGATCACACGGTCAGACCGTAGATTTTCAAGGCCGCAGTATCCCGCTGCGGCCTTAATTTTTTGTCTGAGGAAATCTTCACATTGTGCTCACGCATTCTAAACTTGCAACTGACAGTGCTGGACCTTTAGCTAGGTTAAGGCGCATTAAGACGTTCAGAACGGTGTAGGAGAGGCGAGCATGACCCAGAATCGCACAAAGCGGACGCAAACCGCCATCAAGCGGCGGACAGCTTTGCAATTGTTGGGAGGAGGTGCCGTTGCCGCGGCATTGCCAGGCGTTCCGCGCGCCTTTGCCTCGGGCGATGACGCAACGATCATCAAGGCGCATGGATATTCGTTCTTTGGCGATCTGAAATACCCGCCGGATTTCACGCATTTCGACTATGTGAACCCCGATGCGCCGATTGGGGGTCATATCTCGGTCTCGACCCGGGGAACCTTCGACGGGATGAACCGGTTCAACTGGCAGGGTAAGGCGGGGCGCTATTCGGGCCTGATTGCCGAAAGCATGTTCGGCGACAGCCCCTTTGGATCCGCCACGCCAGCTGACTCGATCACCGAGGCTTATGGATTGCTTGCTGAAGCGGTCGAATATCCCAGCACCAAGGAATGGTGCATTTTCTACATGCGGCCCGAGGCGCGTTTTGCGGATGGCACGCCGTTGACCGCTCATGACGCGGCCTTCACTCATGATCTGTTCCTCGACCAGGGCATTCGCAGTTACGCGCGCGCGGTCAAGCAGCGTATCGAAGGCTATGAGATCATCGATGACCATACCATCAAGTACAATTTCGTAGACGGAATTTCGCGTCGCTCACTGATCTCGCAAGTGGGCGGGACACCGGTCTTTTCAAAGGCCTGGTACGAGGAAACCGGCGAGCGCCTGGACAAACAGAGCCTCAAGACGCCCATGGGCAGCGGACCTTATGTGGTCGATGATTTCGAGCTGAATCGCTATATCGTCTATCGCCGTAATCCCGATTATTGGGGCTGGCATCTGCCGATCAACGTCGGCCGCCACAATTTTGAAACGGTCCGGGTCGAGTATTTTGCCGATGACGCGGCCGAGTTCGAAGCCTTCAAGGCGGGCGTCTACACGTTCCGCGCCGAAGGCAGCACCAAGAAATGGGCGACCGGGTACGATTTCCCATCTGTTCAGAACGGATACGTGAAACGCGAAAGCATACCGGTGATGACACCGCCGTCCCCGTCGGGATTCATCTTCAACATGCAGCGTGCGCCTTTTGACGATATCAAGGTTCGTGAAGCGCTGGGGTTGGCTTACAACTTCGAATGGACCTCGGAATCGCTGCAATATGGCCTGACCGAACAGCGGCACTCTTTTGCAGAAAACTCCGAAGTTGCCGCAAACGGTGTGCCCGAAGGGTTGGAGAAGACGTTTTTGGAATCACTGGGCGATCTCGTGCCGCCCGAAGTTTTCACTCAGGAAGCTGTGCGCGCGCACAGCTCGAACGCCAGCCGGACCGTGGACCGCGGCAACAAGAGAACCGCGCTGAAACTGTTCTCGGAGGCTGGTTGGACCGTTGCCAGTGATGGCAAGCTTAAGGATGCCGACGGCAACCCGATGACCATCACCATCATGCTGAGCGCCGCGTCTTCGGATACTGCCGAGGCGATCGTCACCACTTACGCCGCCAATCTCGAGAACTTTGGCATCAACGTCACAGTTGAAAAGATCGACAGCGCCCAGTGGATCCAACGCTACTACGACAAAGATTTTGATATGATCTTTTTCCGCAACCAGAGTTTCCTTGAGGCCGGAACGGGCCTCAAGCAATCCTATGGCGCGGAAACGGCGGTCGTGTCGTCCTATAACCCGCAGTCGCTGCAAAGCCCGCTGGTGGATGCCATCATCGACGCGGCGCTCGAGACCAAATCGCGCGAGGAAGAGGTCGCAGCCCTTCAAGCCCTGGATCGCGTCCTGCGGCATCTGCGCATTCAAGTTCCGACAGGCTATGTCGCCGAAACCTGGGTGGCCTATTACGACATGTACGAACATCCCGAGGTTTTGCCCCCGCTGGCTGTCGGACAGTTCGATTTCTGGTGGTTCAATGAAGAAAAGTACCAAAAGCTGAAATCCGCAGGCGCGGTGAGGTAAAGACCGTTGGGAGCATACATTCTCCGCCGGCTTTTGCTGGTAATTCCGACGCTGCTTGGCATCATGATCGTGAACTTTACGCTGGTACAGTTTGTGCCGGGCGGTCCGATCGAGCAGATATTGGCCCAGATGCAGGGCGAAGGCGATGTCTTTGCCGGTTTTGCCGGTGGCGACAATGTTCAAACGGAAGAGACATTCGGCTCTGACAGCGAATACATCGGCGCGCGCGGGCTTCCCAAGGAATTCATTGAGGAACTGGAGAAAGAGTTCGGTTTCGACAAGCCTCCGGTCGAGCGATTCCTGTCCATGATGGGTAACTATCTGACGCTGGATTTCGGCGAGAGCTATTTTCGGTCCATCAGTGTGATCGATCTGGTTCTGGAAAAGATGCCAGTGTCGATCTCACTGGGTCTGTGGTCGACCCTGATCGCCTATCTGGTGTCGATCCCGCTGGGCATTCGCAAAGCGGTCAAGGATGGCTCGACCTTTGATACCTGGACCAGCGGAACCATCATCGTGGCCTATGCCATCCCGGGTTTCCTGTTCGCAATCCTGTTGCTGGTGCTGTTTGCCGGTGGGTCCTACTGGCAGATTTTCCCGCTGCGCGGCCTGACTTCGGACAATTGGGAAAGCCTCAGCCTGTTCGGCAAGATCGCCGACTATTTCTGGCATATCGCCCTGCCGATCATCGCGCTGACAATTTCGGCCTTTGCGACACTGACGCTGCTGACCAAGAATTCGTTTCTGGATGAGATCAAAAAGCAATATGTCATGACCGCCCGCGCCAAGGGCCTGAGCGAAGGCAAGGTGCTCTACGGTCACGTCTTCCGCAACGCGATGCTGATCGTGATCGCGGGCTTTCCGGCAGTGTTCATCGGTGTGTTCTTTGGCGGTTCGATCATTATCGAAACGATCTTCTCGCTGGACGGTCTGGGCCGCCTGGGGTTTGAGGCCGCGGTGGCACGCGACTATCCGGTGATCTTCGGCACGCTGTTCATCTTTGGCCTGATGGGGCTGGTCGTCGGTATCATCAGCGACCTGATGTATGTGCTGGTCGACCCGCGCATCGACTTTGAAAAGCGGGAGGGGTAAATGGCGCTTTCCCCTCTCAATCAGCGCCGCTGGCGCAATTTCCGCCGCAATGGACGCGCCTTCTGGTCGCTGATCATCTTTTCGATCCTGTTCGGAGTTTCGCTGTTTGCCGAGTTCGTTGCCAATGACAAGCCGATCCTCGTGAAATACCGGGGTGAGTTTTACATGCCGGTGTTCAACTTCTACGCCGAAACCCAGTTCGGTGGCGATTTCCAGACCGAAGCGATCTATCGCGACCCCGAGGTCCGTTGCCTGATCGACAGTGGTGGTCTTGAACAGTGTTTTGACGACCCCGAGGGCATCATCGACGAGATCGAGGCGGGAACATTTCATGCCGAGGGGTTCGAGCAGGGTTGGTCGATCTGGCCGTTGATTCCGTATTCGTACAACACCAGCGTCGATCGGCCCGGAGCTGCCCCGTTGCCGCCCAACGGACAGAACCTGCTGGGCACCGATGACACCAAACGCGATGTGCTTGCGCGGGTGATTTACGGCTTCCGACTATCGATCCTGTTCACTCTGGTCGTGACTGGTGCCGCCAGCCTGATCGGTATCTTTGCCGGGGCCATACAGGGCTTCTTTGGCGGCTGGCTGGATCTGATTTTCCAGCGGGTGATCGAGATCTGGTCAGCGACGCCCTCGCTCTATGTCATCATCATCATGTTTGCCATACTGGGGCGAAGTTTCTGGCTGCTGGTCGCGCTGATGATCCTGTTCGGCTGGACGGGCCTTGTGGGGGTTGTCCGCGCAGAATTCCTACGGGCGCGCAACCTTGAATATGTCCGCGCTGCACGGGCGCTGGGCGTCGGCAACATGACCATCATGTTCCGCCACATGCTGCCCAACGCGATGGTTGCGACGCTGACCTTCATGCCGTTCATTGTCACGGGCACGATCGGCGGTCTGGCGTCGCTGGACTTCCTTGGCTTTGGCCTGCCGTCCTCGGCCCCGTCGCTGGGGGAACTGACCTTGCAAGCCAAGCAGAACCTGCAAGCGCCGTGGCTGGCCTTCACCGCCTTTTTCACCTTTGCCATCATGCTGTCGCTGCTGGTCTTCATCTTCGAAGGTGTCCGCGATGCGTTTGATCCAAGAAAGACTTTCTCATGAGCCTGCTGGATGTGAAAAGCCTTCGGGTCTCGTTCCGGCAGGACGGGCAGGTATCGGCAGCGGTCAGGGGCGTGTCGTTCACGGTGGATCGCGGTGAAACCGTCGCCCTTGTTGGTGAATCCGGTTCCGGCAAATCGGTGACCGCGCTGAGCACTGTGTCGCTGCTGGGCGAAAGCGCGATTGTCGAAGGATCCGTCACCTATGACGGGCAGGAAATGATCGGCGCGTCCGAGGACAAGCTGATGGATGTGCGCGGCAACGACATCAGCTTTATCTTTCAGGAACCGATGACCTCGCTCAACCCGCTGCATACGATCCAGAAACAGATGGCGGAATCGCTGGCCCTGCACCAGAACGTGACCGGAGATGCGGCACGCGGGCGGATTGTCGAGTTGTTGACCAAGGTCGGCATACGCGACCCCGAGGAACGGCTGGACAGCTATCCGCACCAATTGTCGGGTGGACAGCGGCAGCGGGTGATGATCGCGATGGCGCTGGCGAACAAGCCCGACATTCTGATCGCAGATGAGCCGACAACGGCGCTGGACGTGACCATTCAGGCGCAGATTCTGGAGTTGCTGGCTGAACTGCAAAAATCCGAGAATATGGGAATGCTGTTCATCACCCATGATCTGGGTATCGTGCGCCGCATTGCCGACCGGGTCTGCGTGATGAAGGATGGTGAGATTGTCGAAACCGGCGTCACCACCGAAATCTTTGACAACCCACAGCACCCTTACACTCAAAAGCTACTGGCTGCTGAGCCCTCGGGTCACCCCGATCCGGTGGCAACAGACGCCGAAGAGGTCGCGCGCACCGATCACCTGAAAGTCTGGTTCCCGATCCAGCGCGGTTTCCTGAAACGCACCGTTGGCTATGTGAAGGCGGTCAATGACGCAACGCTCAGCGTCCGCGCAGGTGAGACGCTGGGCATCGTGGGCGAAAGCGGCTCAGGCAAGACCACCCTAGCGCTGGCCATCATGCGGCTAATCGCGTCCGAGGGCGGGATCACCTTCCGCGATCAGGACGTGCGCCGCTGGTCAACCCGCGAATTGCGACGTCTGCGCAAGGATATGCAGATCGTGTTTCAGGACCCGTTCGGCAGCCTCAGCCCGCGTTTGACCTGTACGCAGATTATCGCCGAAGGGCTGGCGATCCATAAGGTCGACCCCCACCGCGCCCCACGCGATCTGGTGGCCGAGGTGATGACCGAGGTGGGCCTCGATCCCGCATCAATGGATCGGTATCCGCACGAGTTTTCGGGTGGTCAGCGGCAACGCATCGCAATCGCCCGCGCGATGGTGCTGCGGCCCAAGCTGCTGGTGCTGGACGAACCCACCAGCGCGCTGGACATGACGGTGCAGGTTCAAATCGTCGATCTGCTGCGCGATCTTCAACGCAAATACGGGTTGGCCTATCTGTTCATCAGCCATGACCTGAAAGTTGTCCGCGCCATGTCACACAACGTGATCGTCATGCGCAACGGTGACGTGGTTGAGATGGGGACGGCCGAGGCGTTGTTCGAGAACGCCCAGACCGACTACACCCGCGAGCTTATTGCGGCGGCGGGCTAAAGTGACGAATCGCGGTCCAGATCGTGTCGGTAAAATTTGGTTTGTTGGCTTCTGTTGCCTGTTAGCCTTTTTTAGCGAAGAGTTCTGGGTATCGTTCTTTTCCCAAATCGTATTTTGTTTCGTGATGTTTGCGGTGCTATTTGGAGAGCACCTTTGGGAATGGATAAAGTCCAAGTGGTAGTGTTGCGAACGCCTTTCGAGATCGAAGCATCGACGTGACTTCGATCTCTTAAACCTTAAGATGCTCTGCCAATCTCAGGCGTTCGCGCTTTCCTTGGCCGCCGCTTTTGGCACCGGACCGCGCAGTTCTTCATAGTGATCAAAGCTCAACTTGACCCAACCGGTGCCACGCGTGGCGCTGGCGAGGCTGCGATGCAGTTCGTCTTCGGCCACGGCGGGAAGCTGGGCGTTGAAAATCTCCCAGCCCGAGGCATTGGGATTGCCCTCAAAGCCCAGAACCTGACCTTGCAGCGAGCTGATCGTGGGCACCAGATCGCCGACGAAATCCGAGGGCAGGTGTATCTCTGCGCTCAAGATCGGCTGTAGAACCACGGGTTTCGCTTGCGGCAGCGCCTCGCGCACCGCGTTTTTTCCAGCGGTGCGGAAGGCAAAGTCCGAGCTGTCCACGTTGTGATGCTTGCCGTCGCTCAGCGTGACTTTTACATCGACCACCGGGAACCCTTCGGGACCCTGCGCCAGCGCATCCTTGGCACCATGCTCGACCGAGGGGATGTAGTTCTTGGGAACGGCGCCCCCTTTCACGATCTCTTCGAATTTGAACCCCGACCCGCGAGGCATCGGTGCGACCGAGATCACCACGTCGGCAAACTGTCCCGCCCCGCCGGATTGCTTGCGATGGCGATGGCGATGTTCGACGGGCGCGCGAATGGTCTCGCGATAGGCGGTCTCGACCGGTTCGGCGACGATCTCGATGCCAAAATCCTCGGCCAGTTTTGCCGAGATCCGACGCATGTGCTGTGGACCTTGCGATCCCAGAACCGCGTGGCCGCTAAGCTCGTCCTGTGACAGCTGCAGGCCCGGATCAATCTCGTTCATTCGGCCAAGTGCATTCGACAGACGCACATCGTCGCGCTCATGCGCGGGTGACACGATCTGGCGATGCGCGACGGGGTGCGACGATGCCCATTCCGGCAGCGGCGAACCGTTGCTGCTGTCATAGAGATTGCCGGGGTTGAGGTGATCCGATTTCACCGCAAGCCCGATCTGCCCGGCTTCCAGCGCGCTGATCTGGGTTTTCGCGTCCAGTCCGGTCAGGTTGCCGACGGTTTCACCGCCCAGCGGTTCATGTGCTTTGACGCCGTCCCCCAGTCCGCGCAGCACGATGATCTTGCCGATATGTTTCTTCACATCCGCAAAACCAGCGATGGCACGCGCGCTGCCTTCAGCCTCATCCCGCCCGGCGGCAATATCGAACTCGGGCGCTTCGTGGCGCAGGGCTTTCATCAGCCGTGTGAGCCCATGACCGTGGCTGGCCGCGCCCAGGCAGGCCGGAATCAGCTGGTGGTTCTGCAGAACCTGTGCGGCCAGATCGTAGACCTCGGCGCTGGGGGGCTGCTTGTCTTCGATCAGTTGTTCCAGCAGGTGATCGTCAAAATCCGACAATGTCTCGAGCAGTTCGGTGCGCGCCTCCTGCTCCCGGTCCTCAACAGATTTTGGCAGCTCGATCAGGGCCGAGGGCTGGCCCTCCTGATATTTCCACGCCCGCTCCGAGATCAGATCGACCGCGCCGATGATCGTATCACCCTCGCGGATCGGGACCTGGCGCAAGGCGATGTGATGGGTGCAATAGGTCTGCAATGCTGCGATGATGTCGCGAATGCGCCCGCCGGGGTTGTCCATCCGGTTGATGAACAGAAAGCATGGGATGCCGGCCTCCTCTACCAGACGCAGGTAGGGCGCACACAGGACGGCAGCGTCCGGGTCGGGCGGAACCACCACGACCGCTGCGTCCGAGATCGCCATGGCAGGGCCGACATAGGCCAGGGAATCGCCACCTCCGTCCACGTCTATCGCGCACCAGGGCTCGTCCAAATAAGAAAAACCGTGCAAATGCACGGTTCCGGAAACATCGAATGTGGTCGGTCGCCCGTCGAGGCGGCTGATGGCCTCGACCAAAGTTGATTTGCCCGATTGGGTGGGGCCAAGGACGGTGAAAACGCGCATAGGTGCTGTCCCTCTTTCAGGTTGCAGTTGGCTGCGCGAAAGGGGCTGCCCGACGCTGCGGCGTCGGTGGCAATTGTCTGCAAGTTGGCCTGCCTCAAGCCAGGAAGCGCTGTGCTGCTTCGCCCTTCAAGTTTGGAAAAAACCGAAGGCTCCCGTCAAGCCCCACTGCGTCGTGTCCTCCAAAACCCGCTCAGATCGCCGAACTGTGGCCGGCTTTGCTGAGGTCATAGGCATCGAAGCTGCGCGCTATCATGCGGGTCAGCGCGCGCGCCTCGGGCGGAACATAGAGGCCGTCATCGGTCACCTGTAACAACCCGTCGAAGGTGGCGTTGGCTGTATCAAACATCTGGCATAGTTCGGTGCGGGTAACGTCGTGATCCCGCAGAATTTCGGCTGCATTGACTCGGAAATCGCACATCAGCGCCTCGATCAACCGGGCGCGCAGAACGTCCTGATCCTTGAAAACATGTCCGCGCGACGTTGAGAACTGACCGTTGCGAATGGCCTTGATATGGGCCGAGGTCGCAGGTGCGTTTTGCGCATAGCCCTGCGGAAAACGCGAGATAGAACTGGCCCCCAGACCGATCAGCACCGGCGCCTGATCGTCGGTGTAACCCTGAAAGTTCCGCTTAAGCCGTCCGGCGCGCAGCGCGTGCGTGAGCCCGTCATCCTGCGTGGCGAAGTGGTCGATGCCGATCTCGGCGTAATTGTCCCACATGAACAGTCGGCGCGCAGTTTCGAACAGCGCCAGACGCTGCTCGGGCGTGGGTAGCACGTCCGAGGGGATCAATTGCTGCCGCTTTGCCATCCAGGGAACATGGGCATAGCCATAAAGGGCGACGCGATCAGGCGCCAGCGACAGTAGTTTCTGGACGCTTTCGGTCATCCGCGATTGGGTCTGGTGCGGCAGCCCAAACAGGATATCGGCGTTCAGGCTGGAGATTCCGCACGCGCGGATCATCTCGACAGCCTCGCGCGTGGTGTCATAGCCCTGAATGCGGCCAATGGTCTTTTGAATTTCGTGATCGAAATCCTGCACCCCGATTGACGCGCGGTTCATTCCGGCCTCGGCCAGCGCGTCCAAGCGCGACTCGTCGACTTCGTTGGGGTCGATCTCGACAGAAAACTCGGCACTGGGACCAAGGGGCACGGTCTCAAAGATGCGCTTGGCCAGATCCCGCATCAGATCGGGGTTCAGCAACGTCGGCGTTCCGCCGCCCCAATGCAGGCGCGACAGTGTTACCCCGTCAGGTAGGCGCGCGGCCAGCAAATCAAGCTCGGCCTTCAGGACATCGACATAGGCGATGACAGGATTGTCCGTCTGCGTGCCTTGCGTTCGGCAGGCGCAGAACCAGCACAGTCTTCGACAGAACGGCACGTGAATATACAGCGAGATCTCGCTGCCCGGGTGAATGCCGGAAATCCAGTCACCAAAAAGACTTGCCCCCACGTCATTGCTGAAATGCGGCGCGGTTGGATAGCTTGTGTAACGCGGTACTTTCGCGTCAAATAGTCCAAGCTTTGCCAATTGCTGTGTTGCTATCATATCGATACGGCTATACCGGGGGCCGCTCGGGGACATTGACCGAGATCAAATGGAAACGCGAATGACACTCAAAGCACTTTACGAGCACTCGAATTGCGATGAATGCCCCATCAGGCATCGGGCGGTTTGTGCGCATTGCGAGCCGGACGAGCTCGAGCTGCTGGAAGAGATCAAATATTATCGCAGCTATGAGGCGGGTCAGACGATCCTCTGGTCCGGCGACCAGATGAGCTTTGTCGGTTCGGTGGTGTCGGGAATCGCATCCCTGACCCAGACCATGGAGGACGGGCGGACCCAGATGGTCGGCCTGTTGCTGCCCAGCGATTTTGTCGGCCGTCCGGGGCGCGAAGAAGCGCCCTATGATGTACAGGCGACGACCGACCTGGTTATGTGCTGCTTTCGCAAGAAGCCGTTCGAAAAGCTGATGGTGACAACACCGCATATCGCGCATCGTCTGTTGCAGATGACGCTGGACGAGTTGGACGCCGCGCGCGAATGGATGCTGGTTCTGGGGCGTAAGACTGCGCGCGAAAAAATCGCCAGCCTGCTGTCGATCATTGCCCGGCGCGATGCCTCGATCAACAAGGCGGGGATGACCGGTCCGATCGTGTTTGATCTGCCCCTCACGCGTGAGGCGATGGCCGATTATCTGGGATTGACGCTGGAAACCGTCAGCCGTCAGATCTCGGCCTTGAAAAAGGACGGCATCATTACGCTTGAAGGCAAGCGCCACGTCACCATTCCCGACATGGGCCGTCTCATGGAAGAGGCGGGCGATGACGCTGATGGCGGGTTTCTGGTCTGAGCGATGATCCGAACTACGCGTGTGATATTGAGCTAGGAGAAGATTATGGGTTTTTTGTTCATGTTGCTCATCGGCGCGATTGCCGGTTGGCTGTCCGGTAAAATTATGGAAGGGCGCGGCTTTGGCCTGATTGGCAACATCGTTGTCGGCGTCGTCGGCGCATTCCTGGCCGGCACAATCTTTCCGGCGCTTGGCTTAACAGTTGGAAGCGGACTGATTTCGCAGATCTTTTTTGCGACACTGGGCGCCGTGATCCTTCTGTTCCTGATCGGGTTGGTTCGAAAGGCCTGAGCCCAAGCGGGCTCAGACGTCTCAGTGCTTCAGCTTAGTGCGCCAGAAAGACCGGAACGGTGGCCTGTTCCAACATGTTCCGGGTCGCACCGCCCAGAATCGCCTCGCGAAAGCGGGAATGGCCATAGGCGCCCATGACGATCATGTCCGCTTCGGTATCTGCGGCGTGCCGGTTCAGGATGTCCGACACGCGGGTCATGGTCTTGCTCAGAACATCGATTTCACATTTGACGCCGTGCCGCGCCAGCATCTGCGACAGCAATCCGCCGGGATCCGAGCGATCAGGCCCGTGGCGCGGCGGATCAATCACCACGATCCGCACAAATTCGGCCTGTTGCAGAAACGGCAGGGCGCGGCGGATCGCGCGCATTGCCTCGACGCTTTCGTTCCAGGCGACCAGGACAGTGTGCGGGGTCGAAAAGGGTGCGCGCCCGTCAGGCACAACAAGGGCGGGGGCGTGGCCTTCAAACATCGCCGCTTCGATGATCGGTTCCGCTTCGGCGGCACGATCCTGACCATAGGGCTGCGGCAGCACGACAAGGTCAGAAAACCGCGCACGGTGGGCGACGTGCCGACCGATATCGGCGATCTGGGCCACACCACTTTCCGCTGACCAGCGAACGCCCGACTTGCCCAGAAAGTCCTTGGCGAAACTCAGCAACGCGTCGGCCTCGGCATTGGCGCGGGTCAGCGTTTCCTGGAGGATCAAGGCGTTGGCCCCGGCGTAGTAATACCCCGTCTGGCTGCGATCGACGCCCAGACACAGTGCTTCGGCATGGGCATCCTGCGCATCTGCCAGCGCCGCCATCTGATCCAGCGCGACCTTTGCCTTGTCCGTTTCGGTCATGACTGTGAGTAGAGTTTTGTAGGACATTTTGGACTCTTGCTTTCTGAGGTGAACCCGGTGCGACCGGGCAACACATTCAATTCCTTATGCCTGTCACAGAAAACGGGCTATTGTCTTGATACAGATCAAAGCAGCGCTGACCGTTGTTCGACACAACGGCAGCCAGTCAATAAGGGCTTCGCGCGACACAAGAATCGCGTGAGGCATCGCAAAGGGACGCAATATGTCGAATTACATCAAGCTGATCGCGCTTGGTCTTGTGGTGCTGTTTGCCGCCATAGGGTCCAATTATGCGCGGGATTTGGCGTATCAGGTGCATGCGATTCTGGTGATGATTATCGCCGCGGGATTGTTCATCTGGACGCTTCGAAACACCGATGAGCCAGATATTCTTGTTGATCGCTCCGCCGAGTACATGGATGACGTGATCCGCTATGGCGTGATTGCAACCGCGTTCTGGGGCGTGGTCGGGTTCCTTGCAGGGACCTTTATTGCGTTCCAGTTGGCCTTTCCAACGCTTAACTTTGAATGGGCGCAAGGCTATCTGAACTTCGGGCGGCTGCGTCCGCTGCACACATCGGCAGTGATTTTCGCCTTTGGCGGCAACGCACTGATCGCAACTTCATTCTACGTCGTACAGCGCACCAGTGCCGCGCGGCTGTGGGGTGGGAACCTCGCGTGGTTCGTGTTCTGGGGCTATCAGCTGTTCATCGTGCTGGCTGCGACCGGATATGTTCTCGGCGGAACTCAATCCAAGGAATATGCCGAGCCGGAATGGTATGTCGACCTTTGGCTGACCATCGTCTGGGTGGCCTATCTGGCGGTGTATCTCGGTACGATCATCAAACGGAAAGAGCCGCATATCTATGTGGCCAACTGGTTCTATCTGGCGTTCATTGTCACCGTCGCCATGCTGCATCTGGTCAACAACATGACCATCCCAGTCAGCATCTGGGGTTCGAAATCGGTCATTGTCTGGTCGGGTGTGCAAGACGCCATGATCCAGTGGTGGTACGGTCACAACGCTGTTGGCTTTTTCCTGACCGCGGGTTTCCTGGGCATGATGTATTACTTCATCCCGAAACAGGCCGAGCGTCCGGTCTTCAGCTACAAGCTGTCGATCATCCACTTCTGGGCTCTGATCTTCCTGTATATCTGGGCCGGCCCGCACCATCTGCACTATACCGCGCTGCCGGATTGGGCCTCGACGCTGGGCATGGTGTTCTCGGTCGTGCTGTGGATGCCTTCGTGGGGTGGTATGATCAACGGTCTGATGACCTTGTCGGGCGCCTGGGACAAGCTGCGCACCGATCCGATTATCCGCATGATGGTGATCTCGGTCGGCTTTTACGGCATGTCCACCTTCGAAGGTCCGATGATGTCGATCCGCGCGGTCAACAGCCTGAGCCACTATACCGACTGGACTATTGGTCACGTGCATTCTGGCGCGCTGGGCTGGAACGGCATGATCACCTTTGGCGCGCTGTACTTCCTGGTGCCGGTCCTGTGGAAGCGTGAGCGTCTGTATTCGCTGCAGATGGTCAGCTGGCACTTCTGGCTCGCCACCATCGGCATCGTTCTCTATGCGGCATCGATGTGGGTCACCGGTATCATGGAGGGTCTGATGTGGCGTGAAGTGGATGCCAACGGCTTCCTGGTGAACTCGTTCGCCGACACGGTGGCCGCTAAGTTCCCGATGTACGTCGTACGTGGTCTGGGTGGGGTCCTGTTCCTCGCTGGTTCGGTGATCATGTGCTACAACCTGTGGATGACTGTGCGGAAAGCGCCGGCCAAAGAGGCCAGCCTGACCGTCGCGGTCCCGGCTGAATAAGAGGGGTCGGAGCAATGGCAATTCTCGACAAACACAAAGTCCTCGAGACCAACGCGACCCTCTTGCTGATCTTCAGCTTTCTGGTCGTGACCATCGGTGGCATCGTGCAGATCACCCCGCTGTTCTATCTTGAGAACACCATCGAGAAGGTTGAGGGCATGCGCCCTTATACCCCGCTCGAAATGGCGGGGCGTGAGATCTACATCCGCGAAGGCTGCTATGTCTGTCACAGTCAGATGATCCGTCCGATGCGGGACGAGGTCGAGCGCTATGGCCACTACTCGCTGGCGGCCGAGTCGATGTACGATCACCCGTTCCAGTGGGGGTCGAAGCGTACCGGGCCGGATCTGGCGCGTGTAGGTGGTCGTTACTCGGACGATTGGCATGTACGCCACTTGCGCGACGCGCAATCCGTGGTGCCAGAATCGGTGATGCCGAAATATGGTTTCCTCGAAAATCGCAAGCTGGACGGCAAGTATATCGGCGACATCATGGCGGCCAATGCCGTGGTGGGCACGCCCTATACCGAAGAGATGCTTGCAAACGCGCAGGCGGATTTCCGGGCGCAGGCTGACCCGGACAGCGACTATGACGGCTTGCTTGAACGCTATGGCGACAAGGTCAACGTGCGCAACTTTGACGGACAGCCCGAGGTGACCGAAGCCGACGCGCTGATCGCCTATCTTCAAATGCTGGGAACGCTGGTCGATTTCTCGACCTTCACCCCGGATTCGAACCGCTAAAGGGGGGACGAGATGGAAGAATATACTCTCCTCAGGCAGTTCGCGGATAGCTGGATGCTGTTGCTGCTTTTTGCCTTCTTCGTTGGCATCGTCATCTGGGTTTTTCGCCCCGGGGCCAGCAAGGAATACAAGGACACGGCAAACATTCCGTTCCGTCATGAAGACAAACCCGCCGAATTCAAGGAGGCGCGGAAATGAGCAAGACACCTGATAAACAGCCGGGGGATCCGAACACAACGGGCCACAGCTGGGACGGCATCGAAGAGTTCGACAACCCGATGCCCCGCTGGTGGCTGTGGACCTTTTATGCCACGATTTTCTGGGGCGTGATCTATACGATCATGTACCCGGCCTGGCCGCTGGTACATTCGGCAACCGCCGGGGTCCTGGGCTGGTCCTCGCGGGAGCTGGTGCAAGACGAAATGGTCGCCTTCGAAGAGGCCAACGCGCCCTGGAACGCCAAGCTGGTCGAAACCTCATTGCAAGACATCTCGAAGGATGCCGAACTGCAGCAATATGCTGTCAACTCGGGCGGAGCGGTGTTCCGCACCTGGTGCGCACAGTGCCACGGGTCGGGTGCGCAGGGTGCGCCGGGCTTCCCGAACCTGCTGGATGACGCCTGGTTATGGGGCGGCACGATGGAAGACATCGAGTATTCCGTCGCTTACGGCATCCGCAACGAGGAAAGCGACGATGCGCGCTATTCCGAGATGCCGGCCTTTGGCGAGATCCTTGAACATGACGAGATCACTCAGGTGGTTCAATATGTCATGTCGTTAACCAATGCGCAGACCGATGACGCGGCGGCACAGGCGGGCAAGGTTGTGTTCGAAGACAACTGTGCAGTTTGCCACGGCGACAACGGACAGGGTGACGTCACCCAGGGTGCGCCGAACCTGACTGATGCGATCTGGCTGTTTGGTGGCAGCGAAGAGGCATTGACCGAGACGGTCACATACAGTCGCTTTGGTGTCATGCCGTCCTGGGAAAACCGTCTGACCGAGGCGCAAATCCGTGCGGTGACCGCCTATGTCCACCAGTTGGGTGGCGGTCAGTAACGGTCAAAGAAAACCTTCGGGCGGCTTGCCGCCCGAAGGCTGCGGCACCGGCTGTTCCATCTGTTCGCGCGTTTCCTGAACAGCCGGTGTCGATTTCCAGAAAATATAGCCATGGCCGAATTTGGTCCAGTCGCCAGTGCGCCGGGCTTTGGAGTGGGGCGCAAGAACCAAGCCCGTGCCTGCCCGCCGCAGGCTGAAATTCGGTCAGGTGTGACAAAAGGTGTCTGTACGATACGCTTTTGACCCATGTCAAAGTCGATCTGTGTATGATCTGGAAGAAGTCGCCTGAAAATGAGCCACATCCGGAGCCAACCCGTGAGCGATTCTGACCCCGCCCCCAGTCTTTATGCTCCCAGAGAGCCGATATTTCCAAGACGCGTTTCAGGTCCGTTTCGCAATCTGAAATGGATCATAATGGCGGTGACGCTGGGCATTTATTACGTCACGCCTTGGATCAGGTGGGACCGGGGACCAAGCCTGCCTGATCAGGCGGTTCTGCTGGATCTGGCAAATCGACGTTTCTATTTCTTCTGGATCGAGATCTGGCCCCACGAGTTCTACTTCGTCGCCGGGCTGCTGATCATGGCGGGGCTTGGGCTGTTCCTGTTCACTTCGGCCCTTGGGCGCGTGTGGTGCGGCTATGCCTGCCCGCAGACGGTTTGGACCGATCTTTATATTCTGGTCGAGCGCTGGATCGAAGGGGACCGGAATGCCCGATTGCGTTTGCGTCGTCAGAAAAAGCTGGATTTCCGCAAAGTCCGGCTGCGTGCAACGAAATGGGTCGTCTGGTTTGTGATCGGTATGGCGACTGGCGGTGCCTGGGTGTTTTATTTTGCCGACGCGCCGACTCTGGCGCGCGATCTGGTGACCGGAAATGCGCATCCGGTGGCCTATACGACGATGCTGATCCTGACGGCTACGACCTTTTTCTTTGGCGGGTTCGCCCGCGAGCAGATATGTATCTACGCCTGTCCGTGGCCGCGTATTCAGGCTGCAATGATGGACGAGGACACTCTGGTCGTCGGCTATCGCGAATGGCGGGGCGAGCCGCGCGGTAAGGGTAAACGCACCGCGGATTCCGAACTGGGCGACTGCATCGACTGCATGGCCTGTGTAAACGTTTGCCCTGTGGGCATCGACATTCGCGACGGGCAGCAGTTGGAGTGTATCACCTGTGCGCTCTGCATCGATGCCTGTGACGACATGATGGCCAAGATCGGCAAACCACGCGGGTTGGTCGACTACATGGCGCTCAGCGACGAAACCCGCGAGCGCGCCGGGGAACCGCCGACAAACGTTTGGAAACACATCCTGAGGCCGCGCACGCTCATGTACACCGCGCTGTGGTCGCTGGTTGGCGTTGCACTGCTGTTCGCGCTGTTCATCCGCTCGGATATCGACCTGACGGTCGCACCGGTGCGCAATCCGACATTTGTGACCTTGTCGGACGGGACCATTCGCAACACCTATGACGTGCGCCTGCGCAACAAACATGGCGAAGAGCGGCCCTTCCGCCTGTCGCTTGTCGGCGATCCGGCGATGCGGATCGAAATCGAAGGCGTCGAAGGGGATATTGTAAATGTGGCCGCAGATACGGCACAATTGACCCGCGTCTACATCCTTGCTGAAAAGGACACATCCCCGGCCGCTGCCGATTCAACAGCAGTCAGGATCTGGGTCGAGGACGTTGAAAACGATGAACGGGCCCACAAGGACACCACGTTCAACGGACGAGGAAACTGATCATGGCAGAGCGTCAATTCACCGGGAAACACGCGCTGGCGGTTTTTGTTGCAGCGTTTGGCGTGATTATCACCGTTAACTTGGTGTTGGCCTACAATGCGGTCAAAACCTTTCCGGGGCTTGAGGTTAAAAATTCCTATGTCGCCAGCCAGGAATTCAACGAACGTCTCAAGGAACAACAGGCGCTCGGCTGGGATATCCAAGCCGAGCTGACCGGCGGCTTGCTGATCCTGCATATCACGGACCAGACCGGTGCCCCGGTCAAGGTTGCCGACCTTCAGGCCGTGGTGGGACGGGCGACCCATGTGAAAGAGGATTTTTCGCCTGACTTTACTTTTGACGGCATCGCTTATGCCGCGCCGGCCTCGTTGGGTGAGGGGAACTGGAACATCCGCCTTGTAGCGCGGGATGTGGATGGGGCCGAGTTTGCCCAACGTATCCCGCTTTATGTGAAAGGCTAGCCCGGTGACAGCGCAGATCACCCGCAGCGCGGCCGCCTGTCCCGGCTGCATTGCATCTCCGGCCGAGGCTGCGCGCCCGATCCCGCAGGATGTGCAGATCGCGCTGTCTTTGCCGGGCATCCACTGCTCGGCCTGTATCGCCACGGTCGAGCGAGCATTGAATGCCTTTCCCGGGGTCGAGGATGCGCGGGTGAACCTGACCCTCAAGCGGGCAATGATCAAGGCTGCACCTGACCTGCGCGCGGCCGATCTGATCCCGGTCCTGGAACGCGCAGGATATGAGGCGCACGAGCTGGACCCCGGTGCGCTGTCGGCCACTCAGTCGGACAAGGCCGGGCGCGATCTGCTGATGCGGCTGGCGGTCGCCGGCTTTGCCTCGATGAACGTGATGTTGCTGTCGGTTTCGGTCTGGTCGGGTGCTGCGGATGCGACACGCGACATGTTCCACTGGATCTCGGCGGCCATTGCGCTGCCAGCCATCGCCTTCTCGGCGCAGCCGTTCTTTGCGAATGCCTGGAGCGCCCTGCGTGTGCGTCGCCTGAACATGGATGTGCCGATTGTGCTGGCGATCCTGCTCGCGCTGGTAACGTCCCTTTGGGAAACCGCCCTGAGCGGCGAACATGCCTATTTCGACGCCGCGCTGACGTTGACATTCTTCCTGCTGGCTGGGCGGTACCTAGACTATCGCACCCGCGCCGCTGCCCGGTCGGCGGCCGAAGAGTTGACCGCGCTTGAGGTTCCGCGCGCTGTCCGGCTTGTCGATGGCATCGAGGAAGAGGTCGCCGTTTCCGCGCTGAGTCTGGGCGATCTGATCCTGGTACGTCCCGGCGGGCGCATGCCGGTGGATGGGCAGATCGTATCGGGGCAATCCGAACTGGACCGGTCGTTGCTGACCGGCGAGACCCTACCGGTTTTTGCGCAGGAAGGCCTTGAGGTCAGCGCAGGCGAAGTGAACCTGACTGGCCCATTAACCATTCGCGCCACCGCAGTTGGAGAGGACACGTCGCTGCATCGCATGGCCGATCTGGTGGCCATCGCGGAATCCGGACGCTCGCGCTATACATCTTTGGCTGACAAGGCGGCCAAGCTCTATGCGCCGGGGGTACATGTCCTTGCGGCGCTCAGCTTTATTGGCTGGTACATCTATTCCGGAGACATCCGCACAGCCTTGAATATCGCCGCAGCGGTTCTGATCATCACCTGCCCTTGTGCGTTGGGTCTGGCGGTGCCTGCGGTGACGACCGCAGCCTCGGGCCGGTTGTTCCGAAACGGTATGCTGATCAAACATGCCACGGCGCTGGAACGGCTGGCCGAGGTCGATACGGTTGTGTTCGACAAAACCGGTACGCTGACCTCGGGGACACCAGACCTGACCAACTTGGGCGACCATTCCCGGACCGATCTGGAAGTGGCACTGGCGCTGGCCGAGGCTTCGGCGCATCCGCTCTCGGTCGCGCTGGCGCGCGCGGCGCGCGATGCCGGGGTCGAACCTGCGGATCTGCAAGAGATTACGGAAGTCCCGGGTTACGGCACCCAGGCGACCTTTGCGGACCAGCGCGTGCGACTGGGTCGCGCGACCTGGATCGGCGGTGAAGAAACCGAGCAGACCGCAGCGTGGTTGGCGATCGGAGAGCGCCTGCCGGTCCCGTTTCTGTTTGCCGACAGCCTGCGCCCGGGTGCGACCGATGCCGTCGCCGCGCTAAAAGCATCGGGCAAAGAGGTCATCCTGATTTCGGGCGACACGCAGACTGCGGTGCGCGCTCTTGCGGGCAAGCTGGGCATCGAGATTTGGACAGCACAGGCCTTGCCGCAGGAAAAGGCCGCGCGGGTATCCGAGCTTGGTGAACAGGGCCGCCGCGTTCTGATGGTTGGGGACGGTTTGAACGACACGGGCGCGCTGGCTGCCGCGCATGTGTCGATCTCTCCCGCGTCAGCGCTGGACGCGGCGCGGGTTGCGTCGGACATCGTACTGCTCGGCAATGATCTGTCCCCGATTGCAGGTGCGTGCGATACTGCGGTCAAAGCGACTCGGCGGATTCGCGAAAATTTCCGGATCGCAACTGTCTATAACGTGGTTGCGGTTCCCCTTGCGGTCGCCGGGCTTGCCACCCCGCTGATTGCGGCATTGGCGATGTCCACGTCGTCGATTACCGTATCGCTCAACGCCCTGAGGCTGAGGTAACGTAGATGGAAGTTCTGGCTTATCTGATCCCGATTTCCCTGTTTCTGGGCGGGGTTGGGCTAGTGGCATTCATCTACACTGTCCGCTCGAACCAATACGAAGACCCCGAAGGCGATGCGCGCCGTATTCTGAACGATGAGTGGGATGATCACCCCAAGCCCTGACAGCCCTTGAAATTGCCGCATTGCCCGGTTATGTGCGGTCCATCCGCTAGCAGAGAGAACAAAGCCAAATGGCCACCACAAATCCGATCCAGTTCATTCAGCAAGTCCGTGCCGAAGTTTCCAAGGTCGTTTGGCCGACCCGGCGTGAGGTGCTGTTGACCACGGTCATGGTGTTCATCATGGCAGCCCTGACAGCCGTGTTCTTCGCGCTGGTTGATCTGGGTATTCGCGGCGGTCTGCAACTGGTTCTCGGCGCATTCAGCTAAGGCGGTTCGGGCGCGCGGAAACGCGACTGCCCCCTTGCACAGCGCGTCGTGTCAGAGTAGTTGACGCGGAACTATTCGGAATGGGCGTGCGGCGATTCGGGCTGCGCGCCGCTTTTTATTCCGGATAGCGTAACAGGATTTCAATGACGGCGGGTCCGCAATGCAGGACGCCCGAAAGTAAACAAGGACGACAGGTTCATGGCGAAACGGTGGTACTCGGTCAGCGTTCTTTCGAATTTCGAAAAGAAGATCGCAGAGCAGATCCGCACGTCCGTGGCAGAACATGGCCTTGAGGACGATATCGACGAAGTTCTGGTGCCCACCGAAGAGGTGATCGAAGTGCGCCGCGGCAAGAAGGTCACCACCGAACGCCGCTTTATGCCCGGCTATGTGCTGGTGCATATGGAGATGTCCGATCAGGGCTATCACCTTGTGAACTCGATCAACCGCGTCACTGGCTTCCTTGGCCCCCAGGGTCGTCCAATGCCGATGCGTGATGCCGAGGTGAACCAGATACTCAACCGCGTTCAGGAAGGCGAAGAAGCGCCGAAACTGATGATCTCGTTCGAGGTTGGCGAAAAGGTCAAAGTCAACGACGGCCCGTTCGAGGATTTCGACGGCATGGTCGAGGGCGTGGACGACGAAGCGCAGAAACTGAAAGTCTCGGTTTCGATCTTTGGCCGCGAGACACCGGTCGAACTGGACTTTACGCAGGTGACCAAGCAGAGCTGATTGCAATCTGCAAACAAGGCAAACGGGGCGTCCTGCGGGCGCCCTTTTACATTTGTGGATCGCGGATCTGCCAAACTGTCTGGTCTGCGCCAAAGCCTTTGAGGGATACAGTTCCGACCTGCTCGCAAAGCTCAGGCAGAATCGCCGCCGCCGCGTCCGATAGGATGTTGTCGCGTTTCAAATCCGTCGCCGCCGCGACCAATCGGGCCGTCAAATTTACGTCCGGGCCGATGGCGGTGAAATCCAGGCGATCACCGCCGCCAATATTGCCGTAGTGAAAGCGGCCGTAGTGGATTGCCGTTCGGACGCCGATCTTGTTGTCGAACTCGGCAGCGCTCAGTGACGCCCAGCCATCGCGCGCGGCTGCGATTGCGGCTTTGATCTGGACTTCCGGGGGCAATTGATCGCTGGTTGGGAAGATCGCAAAGAACCCGTCCCCCATGAATTTCAGTATTTCGCCACCGTGGTCCATTACCGCAGGAACAAGGCAATCAAAGCTGTCGTTCAACAGCCGCACCAACGCATCGCCCGAGACCGAGTTTGATAGCCGGGTGAAACCTTTGAGATCTGCAAACAGGATGACAGCTTCGATCTCGTCACCGTCGCCGCGATGGACCTTTCCGTCCAGGATATGCGCCCCGCTGTTGCGGCCCACATAGGTGGACAGAAGGTAGGTCGCATCAAGGCGCAGCATGTAGGTTTCCGTCAGCCGCGCGAGGGGTCCGCGAACCCTATGGAGAATGGTCAGGTCACGATCGGAAAAGCCGCCAGGCGCTGCGCTGGACCAGGTACAGACATGGGTGTCACCGTTGAGGTAGATCAGGGGCTGCGCAAGATAGTCTGTGAATCCCTGCTCGCGCAGCTCACCCACGATGATGTAGTCCTCGGGGCAATTGGGGTCCTCCAGATGTCGGCGGATCGGTTCCTGCCGCTCGATCACATGGGGCAGGGGGTTATCGGTGTAGATCGCCGTGGAAAACAGCTGCGACGGTGCGTCAATCCGGTCAACGCCTTCTCCGGCTTTCCAGATGAAGCGGCGGCCCTTCAGGTTGGGGTGCAGCGTCCAGATAAATAATCCGAACCGGTCGATCGGGACGCCTGCATCCAGAAGCTGCGTACAGATACCTTCGATGATATCGATGGCATTCCCCGCAGAACGGGCCCCGTCGACCATCCAATCAATCAGGGCATCAACCTTGTTTTGGTGTTGGTCGGTTTCGGATGAGGGGTGCGACATAGAATTCTCGCGCTCAATTGCCGGGTCAGGGTGTTCTGGCGTCCATTAGATGGAAAACGCCGCGGTGCTACAAGCAGCGCGGCGTCTTTTCCCATATTGACGGGCGTCGAAATGAATGCCCGCGTCGACTTATTGCGTCTGAACCATTGCTGCACGCAACAGCTGCGGCCGGTCGGTCTGGGATGGCAGGAAGACGGCCTGCGATCCGGCGTCCAGTGCCGAAAGGCTGGCGTCGTACCATTGCATGGCAAGGTCGCGGCGCTTTTGTACACCGAAGCCTTCGCGCAGGTGGTGGCCAATCAGTTCTCCGTAGGCGGGCTCACCCGTCACGACCAGCATCAGCGCCGAGCCTACTGCCGCATCCATGTTGTCCTGACGATAGCCAATCGCCAGACAAACCTTGCTTGTCGCGGCAAGATCTTCAGGGCTCAGGCCGGACTCCAGCGCAAGTTTGCGCATCTTGGTTTCCGCTTCTGATTTTGCACTCAGAGACAGGGCATCAACTTGCGGTGCCAGCATTTCTCCGTACGAGTCGCATTGGGCGGCGACCTGATCCGGGGTCAGACCCTGAATGTCCTGCATCAGATCCTCGCCGCGCGAAATTGCATAGCTGCGCGCAAGGCAGAACTGTTCGCTGAGCGCAAAGTCTGGATCGGACATGTTCGCCAAAGTCATGTAGCCGCCATTGGTCGACGTTTGCAGCATGACACCGCTACAACGATTGGCCAGCGACTGGCCACCGGTGCCGCCGGAAAACAGGCTCGGCAGGCTAGCGGATGCTGTTTCCGTGGTGGCCAACTCGGGTACAGGTTCGGGCTCTTTGGGTTTGAGAACCGGAATAGCTTGTGCCTGGGGTTGGGCTTGGGGCTGCGTCTGGGCTTGGAACTGTGGCTGGGCCTGAGGCTGAGGCGCAGCGGCCAGGGTTGAACCCGTCTGTACCTGACGGCGGTACTCCATCAAAAGGGGCTGACCTGTGAGGCGCGTTGCCGCCTGTCCACCGCTTGTCGCCCAATAGTAGGCCTGCATCAGAAAGTCGTACTGATAAGGCTGGAAGTCGCGGCCGTTGACAGGATAGGCCATTGACGCCTGGTAGCGTTCGATCGCCGAACGGGTGCCGCTACCGACTTGTCCGTCAACGCGGCCAGCGTTGTAACCGAAGTAATTCAGCGCCGTTTGGGTTTGCGCCCCTTGCGTGGTCGAGGGTATTCCCTGTCGATACGTTCGGGTTGAAGTCGATGACCGCGCAGTCTTTTTCTTTTGCTGGTCTTTCCCGATCGCGTATCCCAAGACCCCGCCAACAACCGCACCACCGATGAAATCACCAGCGTCGGCGCGGGCCGTCTGAGGCGCGGTCGCAGCAAGAGAGAGCGCGATACCAATAGTTAGGATGAAACGAATGATCATAATTAACCTCCACAAAAATTCCTAATTTTCCCGAGTATATCACAGCCACGTAATATTGTGACACAAGCGCCAATGGCATGAGCGACGCGCCGCCAAGTTTGCGTTTTTGCTGTGTTTTTGGGCAGTTGCTGGCTTGTGCCAGCTTACTTGACGCGATGAGCGAACCTCGGGCAACGGAAGTCCGCGCCCGCTGTCGATTCGATATTCCGGGCTTTGGGATGGCACCATTGGCCGACCCAATGCCGCGTCAGCGATCCAGCCAGCCGGTCAGGCTGTCGAAGAAAGCCTCTTGCTCTTCAATGAACGGATAATGTGCCGAGTCCTCGAAGATCACGACTGTTGCATTTGGCATCAGCTGGCCAATCCGCTCAGCGCCCGGTTCCGGTGGCGTAATGCCATCATGCCGTCCACCCATGACCAGCGCCGGCACGTCGATTCCGGGCAGCTTTTCCAACGTGTTGAATGATCCGAGCAATGCCCCGGCGGCATTCCAGGCCCGGTGTTCATAAACCGTGCGCGCATCCAGATCCGCGCCGATGTCTTCGGGGTATTCCTTGAAATACAATTGCACCACCTGCCCCCAGGTGTCGCGCCAATCTTCGTCATCCGCCATCGGCTGACTGAACAGCTTGCCGAACGCGGCCATCAACTCATCCGGGCCGGAAATCGTCGGCTGGTAATCCAGCGCCGGAATTGTGTCGATCAAAACAATCCCATCAAGGCGATCAGGGTTTCGAGCCGCAAATTCCTGCGCGATAAAGCCACCATAGGAATGGCCGATAAGCGTGAACGTCTCATGGCCCAAATGGTCCATAAGCGTGGCCGCATCCGAAACCAGTCGATCAAACGACATTTCGGCGTAGTCGTCGGGCTTGGCTGACCTGCCATTGCCGAAGTGGTCGTAGTAAACGACCGTATGAGAGTCGGCCAATGTGTCGAAATACGGCCTCAGGTAGTCATGGCTCAGGCCCAGACCTCCGTGCATCATCAGGATCGGCGGACCTTCTCCGATGGTTTCGTAGTAGATGTCGGCTCCGTTGATTTCGGCGGTCTCGGCAAAGGCGTGGCCGCTTGTTGCAACCAGTGCCGCAACAGTCAGGGTTCTGAGTGCAATCATCTTACTGGATCCTCCGCTGGTACATGTTTTCGCGCTAGGCTGGCTTAACAAGACTATGCGCTTCCGTTTACGTCAAAGACTTTGTATCGGACCGGTGTTGCGAAACGGGATGCCCAAAGCGGCTTGCCACGCGGCACAATTGGGTGTAATGCGCGCCTCTGTCGATCATTCGGCAGATTCTCGTGGGAGGCGCGCGTATCGCGATACGCAGACCAGACCACACAACTTGGATGGGTAATCCCATCAAAATAGCCCTGCGGACGCGTCCAAAGGGTGTTGGAAAAGGAGAAACCAAATGGCCAAGAAGCTTGCTGGTACAATGAAACTGCAGGTTCCTGCAGGTCAGGCGAACCCGTCGCCGCCAGTTGGTCCGGCGCTGGGTCAGCGCGGCATCAACATCATGGAATTCTGCAAGGCGTTCAACGCCAAGACTGCAGACATGGAGCAGGGTGCGCCTTGCCCGACCGTGATCACCTATTATCAGGACAAGTCCTTTACCATGGACATCAAGACGCCGCCCGCGTCTTATTACCTGAAAAAAGCAGCTGGTCTGAAGCCGGTTGGCAAACGTAACCGCCCCCGTGGCGCGGAAAACCCTGGTCGTGAGACCGTGGCCACCGTAACCACCAAGCAGGTTCGCGAAATCGCCGAAGCCAAAATGAAAGATCTGAACGCCAACGACGTCGAAGGCGCAATGCAGATCATCCTGGGCTCGGCCCGCTCTATGGGCATCGAGGTGAAGTAAGATGGCAAAACTCGGTAAACGTACCCGCGCTGCGCGCGAAGCTGTCGCTGGCAAGGAAAACCTGTCGGTCGAAGAAGCTGTTTCCCTGGTCAAAGGCAACGCGACCTCGAAATTCGACGAAACCATCGAAATCGCTCTGAACCTGGGCGTTGACACTCGTCACGCTGACCAGATGGTCCGTGGCGTTGTCGGCCTGCCCAACGGCACCGGCAAAGCGATGCGTGTTGCGGTTTTTGCGCGCGGCCCGAAAGCTGACGAAGCAAAAGAAGCAGGCGCAGATATCGTCGGCGCAGAGGACCTGATGGAAACCATTCAGGGCGGCACCATCGAATTCGATCGCTGCATCGCCACCCCGGACATGATGCCGATCGTCGGTCGTCTGGGTAAAGTTCTGGGCCCCCGCAACCTGATGCCGAACCCCAAGGTCGGCACCGTGACCATGGACGTGAAAGCGGCCGTGGAAGCAGCCAAGGGCGGCGAAGTCCAGTTCAAGGCGGAAAAAGGCGGCGTTGTGCACGCCGGTGTTGGCAAAGCGTCGTTCGACGAAGCCAAACTGGTCGAAAACGTCCGCGCCTTTATCTCGGCAGTGGCCAAAGCCAAGCCGTCGGGCGCCAAAGGCACCTACATGAAGAAAATCGCGCTGAGCTCGACCATGGGCCCCGGCGTGACGCTGGACGTGGCGGCTGCTGCGGGCGAATAAGCCTTAGACAAAGCTTTGAAGAATTTATCCCGGGTGGTGCGAACTGCCCGGGATTTTTCTTTGACAAACCTGTTCAGCACCGTTCACTAAGTTTCGCTTGCTCGCAAATTCCGATAGTATCGGGCGCAATTCCCGCGTGGAAAAGGGGGCGAAATGCTCAAGTTTGATGCAGAAACGGCCAAGCTACTCGACATCGCCTATCAGGGGGCCGACATTACTCGGAGGCGGCAAGCGACCTTTGACGCTCTGAAGCCCGCGCCGGGAGAAACGATCCTGGATATCGGTTGTGGTAACGGGCTGTTGACCGCCGAGCTTGCACGGGCGGTCGGGCCAGGCGGTCGTATTATAGGCATTGATTCTAGCTCAGACATGATGGTAGCCGCCAAGGAACGTTGCGGCGGTTATGAATGTGTAGAACTGCGCGCTGGTTTCGCGAATTCATTACCGGTGGAAGATGGCTTTGCCGACAAGGCAACTTCGGTGCAGGTTTTCGAATATCTAGAAGATATTGATGGCGCTTTGAACGAGGCGATGCGTTGTTTGAAACCCGGGGGCCGCCTGGTTGTAAGCGATCTGCATTTTGACAGTCTGATTTGGTTCAGCACCGAGATGGAAAGAATGCGGTCGATGCTATCCAGTTGGGATCAGCACTTTGCCAGTGGTTCCGTCCCAGAGCGGCTTCCGGGCCTGATTAGGTCTTACGGTCATCAAGTGGATGAAATCGTGCCCATCACGATGACAGATCACCAGTTGAAACCTGACGGTATCGCAATGATGATGATGCACCTGATGAAGCACTTCGTCGTGGAAAATGGTCATGCTGACGCAGAGATTGCGCAGGCATGGTTCGACGAACAGCATGATCTTGCCAAGAAGGGGCAATTCTTTTTCTCAATCACTCAGTATGTCGTCGTTGCAATAAAGTCGGGGTAAAGTAGCGGGGCTTTTGAGTTTTTGTGCGTCAATATCCATGACCTTGAAAACTGATTTCGTGGTTGATTTACCCCTTGGAAACCCGGCCCATCTGTCCTAAGTAGAGCCACGGAATAAAGCGTGCGATTCGTCGTGCGCTTTATTTTGTTTCGTCCAAGACGGTGGGTGGTGCCATATGGCCCCTTAATTCCCTGCCTGAGACGGGTAAGACCAAAGAATTCTGAGGGTCACGATCCTCGGGCGCATTTTGGCCAATCCCGTAACAACGGACCTGAACGCCGGGGTTAACCCCTTGGCAAATATGAGCCGGGGTGAGGTATCGCCCCTAACTTGGAGAGAACTGTGGATAGAGCCCAGAAAGAGAAAGTGGTCGAGGAACTCGGCCAAATCTTCGAAAGCTCTGGCGTCGTAGTGGTTGCTCACTACGCCGGTCTGACAGTTGCCGAGATGCAGGACCTTCGCGCACGTGCTCGTGACGCGGGCGGTTCCGTGCGTGTTGCCAAGAACAGGCTCGCCAAAATCGCCCTTGAGGGTAAGCCGTGTGAAAGCATGGCCGACCTGCTGACAGGGATGACCGTTCTGACCTATTCCGAGGACCCCGTGGCAGCAGCCAAGGTGGCCGAGGACTTCGCCAAGGAGAACAAGAAGTTCGAAATCCTTGGCGGTGCAATGGGCGAGAACGCTCTGGACCGCAAAGGCGTCGAAACAGTTTCGAAAATGCCGTCTCGCGAGGAGCTCATTGCTTCGATCGTGGGCTGCATTGGCGCACCTGCTTCGAACATCGCCGGCGCGATTGGCGCACCTGCAAGCAACATCGCAAGCATCCTTTCCACCATCGAAGAGAAGGCGGAAGCTGCGTAAGCGGTTGGCACTGAATGATCTGCGTAGGGAATTGCCCCTGACGTTGGAACACACACTGTAAACGGAAAGAGCTGATAAAATGGCTGATCTGAAAGCACTCGCAGAAAGCATCGTGGGTCTGACCCTGCTGGAAGCACAAGAACTGAAAACCATCCTCAAAGACGAATACGGCATCGAGCCCGCAGCTGGCGGTGCCGTAATGGTCGCAGCCGGTGGCGACGCCGGTGGCGCAGCTGAGGAAGAGAAAACCGAATTCGACGTCGTTCTGAAGAACGCCGGCGCTTCGAAAATCAACGTGATCAAAGAAGTTCGCGGCATCACCGGTCTGGGCCTGAAAGAAGCCAAAGAGCTGGTCGAAGCTGGCGGCAAGATCAAAGAAGGCGTGTCGAAAGACGAAGCCGAAGAAGTCAAAGGCAAGCTGGAAGCAGCTGGCGCCGAAGTCGAGCTGGCCTAAGCCAACCGACAGGTGCATCGCTGATGCACCGCAAAATTTGGCTGGGCCCGGAGAAATCCGGGTCCAGCCGAACCTGTCTTAGAAAGGGCCTCAAGGTCTGGGGCGTTTTCTAAGACACGGTTTTCGGATCGGGAGGCCGCCTTCGGGACGGTGGCCACGAATTGATCCGGACGTGTCGTCTCGAATGTGCAAGATGCCGGGGCCCGACGGTGTCTTTGCCCGCTGAGAACATCGAAAGGTGACATCTGACATGGCTCAAACGTTCCTTGGCCAGAAACGTCTTCGTAAATATTACGGCAAAATCCGCGAAGTTTTGGAAATGCCGAACCTCATTGAGGTGCAGAAATCTTCTTATGATCTTTTCCTGCGCTCCGGCGATGCAGAGCAGCCCGCTGACGGCGAAGGCATCAAAGGTGTGTTCCAGTCGGTTTTCCCGATCAAGGATTTCAACGAAACCTCCGTTCTGGAGTTCGTGAAATACGATCTGGAAAAGCCGAAATACGACGTCGAAGAGTGCATGCAGCGCGACATGACCTACAGCGCGCCGCTCAAGGTCACTCTGCGTCTGATCGTTTTTGATGTCGATGAGGACACCGGTGCGAAATCGGTCAAGGACATCAAAGAACAGGACGTGTTCATGGGCGACATGCCCCTGATGACACCGAACGGTACCTTCATCGTGAACGGCACCGAGCGTGTGATCGTGTCCCAGATGCACCGCTCGCCCGGTGTGTTCTTTGATCACGACAAGGGCAAGACCCATTCCTCGGGCAAGCTGCTGTTTGCCTGCCGCATCATCCCGTATCGCGGCAGCTGGCTGGACTTTGAGTTCGACGCCAAGGACATCGTGTTCGCCCGTATCGACCGTCGCCGCAAACTGCCTGTGACAACCCTGCTGTATGCGCTGGGTCTGGATCAGGAAGCGATCATGGATGCGTATTACAACACCGTGTCCTACAAGCTGGACAAGAAGAAAGGCTGGGTCACGCCGTTCTTCCCGGAACGTGTGCGCGGCACCCGTCCGACCTATGATCTGGTTGACGCAAAATCCGGTGAAGTGATTGCCGAAGCGGGCAAGAAAGTTACCCCGCGCGCAGTCAAGAAACTGATCGACGAAGGTGCTGTAACAGACCTGCTGGTTCCGTTCGATCACATCGTTGGCAAGTACGTCGCCAAGGACATCATCAACGAAGAAACCGGCGCGATCTATGTCGAGGCCGGTGACGAGTTGACGCTGGAATACGACAAGGACGGCGATCTGATCGGCGGTACCGCGAAGGACCTGATCGACGCGGGCGTCACTGACATTCCGGTTCTGGACATCGACAACGTCAATGTCGGCCCCTACATGCGCAACACCATGGCGCAGGACAAGAACATGAACCGCGAAAGCGCGCTCATGGACATCTATCGCGTCATGCGTCCGGGCGAGCCGCCCACTGTCGAGGCTGCGTCGGCGCTGTTCGACACTCTGTTCTTCGACAGTGAGCGCTATGACTTGTCCGCCGTTGGCCGCGTGAAGATGAACATGCGTCTGGCGCTGGACAAGCCCGATACACAGCGCACGCTGGACCGCGAAGACATCGTGGCCTGCATCAAGGCGCTGGTTGAACTGCGCGACGGCAAAGGCGACGTGGACGATATCGACCACCTGGGCAACCGTCGTGTGCGTTCGGTCGGCGAACTGATGGAAAACCAGTACCGCGTTGGCCTGCTGCGCATGGAGCGCGCGATCAAAGAGCGTATGTCGTCGGTCGAGATCGACACCGTCATGCCGCAGGACCTGATCAACGCGAAACCGGCTGCGGCCGCTGTCCGCGAATTCTTCGGCTCGTCGCAGCTGTCGCAGTTCATGGACCAGACCAACCCGCTGTCGGAAGTCACCCACAAACGCCGTCTCTCGGCGCTTGGCCCCGGTGGTTTGACGCGTGAGCGTGCGGGCTTTGAGGTGCGCGACGTACACCCGACCCACTATGGCCGGATGTGCCCGATTGAAACGCCGGAAGGTCCGAACATCGGTCTGATCAACTCGCTGGCCACCTTCGCCCGCGTGAACAAGTATGGCTTCATCGAAACACCCTACCGCGTCGTCAAAGACGCCGAGGTGACGGATGAGGTCCACTACATGTCCGCGACCGAGGAAATGCGTCACACCGTGGCGCAGGCGAACGCGACGCTGGATGCGGATGGCAAGTTCATCAACGATCTGGTGTCGACCCGTCAGGCCGGTGACTACACGCTTGCCCCGCGCGAGAATGTGGACCTGATCGACGTGTCGCCAAAACAGTTGGTCTCGGTTGCTGCATCGCTGATCCCGTTCCTTGAAAATGACGACGCGAACCGCGCTCTGATGGGCTCGAACATGCAACGTCAGGCGGTTCCGCTGCTGCGGGCCGAGGCGCCGCTGGTCGGTACCGGTATCGAGGAAAAGGTTGCGATCGACTCGGGTGCTGCGATTCAGGCGAAACGCGCCGGTATCATCGACCAGGTCGATGCCCAGCGTATCGTTATCCGTGCCACCGAGGATCTGGAACTGGGCGACGCTGGCGTTGACATCTACCGTCTGCGCAAATTCCAGCGTTCGAACCAGAACACCTGCATCAACCAGCGTCCGCTGATCAAGGTGGGTGACACCGTTCAGAAGGGCGAGGTCATTGCCGACGGTCCATCGACCGATATGGGTGAACTGGCCCTTGGTAAGAACGTGGTCGTCGCGTTCATGCCGTGGAACGGCTACAACTACGAAGACTCGATCCTGATTTCCGAGCGTATCGCGCGTGACGACGTCTTTACCTCGGTTCATATCGAGGAATTCGAAGTCGCCGCCCGTGACACCAAGTTGGGTCCGGAAGAGATCACCCGCGACATCCCGAACGTCGGTGAAGAAGCGCTGCGCAACCTCGACGAGGCGGGCATCGTTTACATCGGTGCGGATGTTGAGCCGGGCGATATTCTGGTCGGCAAGATCACTCCGAAGGGCGAAAGCCCGATGACCCCGGAAGAAAAGCTGCTGCGCGCCATCTTTGGTGAAAAAGCATCTGACGTGCGCGACACCTCGCTGCGCGTGAAGCCGGGCGATTACGGTACGGTCGTTGAGGTCCGCGTCTTCAACCGTCACGGCGTCGAGAAAGACGAGCGTGCGTTGCAGATCGAGCGTGAGGAAGTCGAACGTCTGGCCCGTGACCGGGACGACGAACTGGCGATCCTGGACCGCAACATCTATGCGCGTCTGCAGGGCCTGATCCTGGGCAAAACCGCTGTCAAAGGCCCGAAAGGCGTCAAGGCAGGGTCGGTGATCACCGAGGAACTGCTGGAAACCCTGACCCGTGGTCAGTGGTGGCAACTGGCACTGGAAGGTGAGCAGGACGCACAGATCGTTGAAGCTCTGAACGAGCAGTACGAAGTGCAAAAGCGTGCTCTGGACGCCCGTTTCGAGGACAAAGTCGAAAAGGTCCGTCGTGGCGACGACCTGCCCCCGGGTGTGATGAAGATGGTCAAAGTCTTTATCGCCGTGAAGCGTAAGCTGCAGCCGGGCGACAAGATGGCCGGTCGTCACGGGAACAAGGGTGTGATCTCCAAGGTTGTTCCGATGGAAGACATGCCGTTCCTGGCCGATGGTACTCCGGTTGACTTCTGTCTGAACCCGCTGGGTGTGCCGTCGCGTATGAACGTGGGTCAGATCCTTGAAACCCACATGGGTTGGGCCGCACGCGGTCTGGGTCTGAACATCGACGACGCTCTGGGTGAATACCGCCGTTCCGGAGACCTGACCCCGGTGCGCGAAGCGATGAAGCTGGCCTATGGTGAGAATGTCTACGAAGAAGGCATCACCGGTCTGGACGAGGATGGCCTGATCGAGGCGGCGGGCAATGTGACCCGCGGTGTTCCGATCGCAACCCCGGTCTTTGACGGCGCGAAAGAGGCTGACGTCAACGACGCGCTGGTGCGCGCGGGCTTCTCGGAAAGCGGTCAGTCGGTTCTGTTCGACGGTCGCACCGGTGAGCAATTCGCACGTCCGGTGACCGTGGGCATCAAGTACCTGCTGAAACTGCACCACCTGGTGGACGACAAAATCCACGCGCGGTCTACCGGGCCTTACAGCCTGGTTACCCAGCAGCCGCTGGGTGGTAAGGCGCAGTTCGGTGGTCAGCGCTTTGGTGAGATGGAGGTTTGGGCCTTGGAAGCTTACGGCGCCGCCTACACCCTGCAGGAGATGCTCACTGTTAAATCGGATGACGTCGCCGGCCGGACCAAGGTCTATGAGTCGATCGTCAAGGGCGAGGATAACTTTGAAGCGGGCGTACCGGAATCGTTCAACGTTCTGGTGAAAGAAGTCCGTGGCCTCGGCCTGAATATGGAACTCCTGGATGCGGAGGTTGAGGAGTAAGGGCGCCGCCCTTTCTCCCGTCCCCCCTTCCGCAAGATTTGAGGTAACAAATGAACCAGGAAATCACCAACAACCCGTTCAACCCGCTGACGCCCCCGAAGGTCTTTGACGAGATCAAGGTCTCGCTGGCGAGCCCTGAGCGGATTCTGTCTTGGTCCTATGGCGAGATCAAGAAACCCGAAACCATCAACTACCGGACGTTCAAGCCTGAACGTGACGGCCTGTTCTGCGCGCGTATCTTTGGCCCGATCAAAGATTACGAATGTCTGTGTGGCAAATATAAGCGGATGAAGTATCGCGGCGTTGTCTGTGAGAAATGCGGTGTGGAAGTCACCCTGCAGAAAGTCCGCCGTGAGCGTATGGGCCACATCGAACTGGCAGCACCCGTTGCGCATATCTGGTTCCTGAAATCGCTGCCGTCCCGCATCGGTCTGATGCTGGACATGACGCTGCGCGATCTGGAACGCGTGCTGTACTTTGAAAACTATGTCGTTATCGAGCCCGGTCTGACCGACCTGACCTATGGCCAGATGCTGACCGAAGAAGAGTACATGGACGCGCAGGATGCCTATGGCATGGACGCGTTCACCGCGAACATCGGTGCTGAAGCCATCCGTGAGATGCTGGCCCAGATCGATCTAGAAGCCGAAGCCGAGCAGCTGCGCGCTGATCTGGCCGAAGCAACCGGCGAACTGAAGCCCAAGAAGATCATCAAGCGTCTGAAGGTTGTTGAATCCTTCCTCGAGTCGGGCAACCGGCCTGAGTGGATGGTGATGACCGTGATCCCGGTCATTCCGCCGGAACTGCGTCCGCTGGTTCCGCTGGATGGTGGCCGTTTTGCGACTTCGGATCTGAACGATCTGTATCGCCGCGTCATCAACCGGAACAACCGTCTGAAGCGCCTGATCGAACTGCGCGCGCCTGACATCATCGTCCGCAACGAAAAGCGGATGCTGCAGGAATCCGTTGACGCTCTGTTCGACAACGGCCGTCGTGGCCGCGTGATCACCGGCGCCAACAAGCGTCCGCTGAAATCGCTGTCGGACATGCTGAAAGGCAAGCAGGGTCGCTTCCGTCAGAACCTTCTGGGGAAACGCGTCGACTTCTCGGGCCGTTCGGTCATTGTGACCGGCCCGGAGCTTAAGCTGCACCAGTGTGGTCTGCCCAAGAAGATGGCGCTGGAGCTGTTCAAGCCGTTCATCTACTCGCGCCTTGAAGCCAAGGGTCTGTCTTCGACCGTAAAACAGGCGAAGAAACTGGTCGAGAAAGAGCGTCCAGAAGTGTGGGATATCCTCGACGAAGTGATCCGCGAACACCCTGTCATGCTGAACCGTGCGCCGACGCTGCACCGTCTTGGCATTCAGGCGTTCGAGCCCGTTCTGATCGAAGGTAAAGCCATCCAGCTGCACCCGCTGGTTTGTTCGGCCTTTAACGCCGACTTCGACGGTGACCAGATGGCCGTTCACGTGCCCCTCAGCCTTGAGGCCCAGTTGGAAGCCCGTGTTCTGATGATGTCGACGAACAACGTTCTGTCGCCTGCAAACGGCGCGCCGATCATCGTTCCGTCGCAGGATATGATCCTGGGTCTCTACTATGTGACGCTGGAACGCGAAGGCATGCCGGGCGAGGGCAAGGTCTTTGGTTCGATCGAAGAAGTTCAGCACGCGCTGGACGCGGGTGAGGTGCATCTGCACACCAAAATCACCGCGCGGATCACGCAGATCGACGACGAAGGCAACGAAGTTCAGAAGCGTTTCGAGACCACTCCGGGCCGTTTGCGTCTGGGTGCCTTGCTGCCGATGAACAACAAGGCGCCGTTCGAGCTGGTCAACCGCCTGCTGCGGAAGAAAGAAGTGCAGCAGGTGATCGACACCGTCTACCGTTACTGCGGTCAGAAAGAGTCGGTCATCTTCTGTGACCAGATCATGTCGATGGGCTTCAAAGAGGCGTTCAAGGCGGGCATCTCGTTCGGCAAGGACGACATGGTCATTCCCGATGACAAATGGGGCATCGTTGATGATACCCGCGGTCAGGTGAAGGACTTTGAACAGCAGTACATGGACGGCCTGATCACTCAGGGCGAAAAGTACAACAAAGTTGTCGATGCCTGGTCGAAGTGTAACGACCGCGTCACCGAGGCGATGATGAGCACAATCTCGTCGTCGGATCGGGCAGAGGACGGATCCGAGCAGGAGCCGAACTCGGTCTACATGATGGCCCACTCGGGTGCGCGTGGCTCGGTCACTCAGATGAAACAGCTGGGCGGTATGCGTGGCCTGATGGCCAAGCCGAACGGCGACATCATCGAGACACCAATCATCTCGAACTTCAAGGAAGGTCTGACCGTTCTCGAGTACTTCAACTCGACCCACGGTGCCCGTAAGGGTCTGTCGGATACCGCTCTGAAGACGGCGAACTCGGGTTACCTGACCCGTCGTCTGGTGGACGTGGCGCAGGACTGCATCGTTCGCGAGATCGACTGTGGTACCGAGCGTGCGATCACTGCCGAAGCAGCCGTGAACGACGGTGAGGTTGTTGCTTCGCTGGCCGAACGTGTGTTGGGCCGCGTGGCCGCAGACGATGTACTGCGTCCGGGTACGGATGAGGTGATCGTCGCAGCCGGTCAGCTGATCGACGAACGCATGGCGGACACCATCGATGAAGCTGGTGTTGCGTCGATGCGCATCCGTTCGCCTCTGACCTGTGAGTCCGAGGAAGGCGTCTGTGCAACCTGCTACGGTCGTGACCTTGCACGCGGAACCATGGTGAACACAGGTGAGGCTGTCGGCATCATTGCTGCGCAGTCCATCGGTGAACCCGGTACGCAGCTGACGATGCGGACCTTCCACATCGGTGGTGTTGCGCAAGGTGGTCAGCAGTCGTTCCAGGAAGCCAGCCAGGAAGGTGTCGTTTCCTTCGAGAACCCGCAGATTCTGGTCAATGCCGCAGGCGAAAGCCTGGTCATGGGTCGGAACATGAAGCTGGTGATCAAGGACGAGCATGGTGAAGAGCGTGCCAGCCACAAGCTGGGCTACGGCTCCAAGCTGTTCGTCAAGGACGGCACCAAGGTGGCTCGCGGCGACAAGCTGTTCGAATGGGATCCCTACACCCTGCCGATCATTGCCGAGAAAGCCGGTACCGCGAAATATGTCGATCTGGTCTCGGGCCTCGCCGTCCGGGATGAGACCGACGATGCAACCGGTATGACCCAGAAGATCGTGATCGATTGGCGCGCCGCCCCCAAAGGCAGCGACCTCAAGCCCGAGATCATTCTGGTCGGTGAAGATGGCGAGCCAGTCCGCAACGATGCGGGCAACCCGGTTCACTATCCGATGTCGGTGGATGCGATCCTGTCGGTCGAAGACGGTCAGACCATCGAAGCAGGTGACGTTGTGGCGCGTATCCCGCGTGAAGGTGCCAAGACCAAGGACATCACCGGTGGTCTGCCGCGTGTGGCCGAACTGTTCGAAGCCCGTCGTCCGAAAGATCACGCGATCATCGCAGAAGCCGATGGTTACGTGCGCTTTGGCCGCGACTACAAGAACAAGCGCCGCATCAGCATCGAACCGGCTGACGAGTCCATGGAGACCATCGAGTACATGGTGCCCAAGGGCAAGCACATCCCGGTCGCCGAAGGTGACTTCATCCAGAAGGGTGAATACCTGATGGACGGTAACCCGGCTCCGCATGACATCCTGTCCATCATGGGTGTCGAAGCGCTGGCGGATTACATGATCGACGAAGTGCAGGACGTGTACCGTCTGCAGGGCGTGAAGATCAACGACAAGCACATCGAGGTTATCGTGCGCCAGATGCTGCAGAAGTGGGAGATCCTGGATTCAGGCGACACCACCCTGCTGAAAGGCGAGCATGTCGACAAGCAAGAGTTCGACGCAGCCAACGAGAAGACCCTCGACCGTGGCGGACGTCCGGCTCAGGGCGAGCCGATCCTCTTGGGGATCACTAAAGCCTCGCTGCAGACGCGTTCGTTCATCTCGGCAGCGTCGTTCCAGGAAACCACCCGCGTTCTGACCGAAGCGTCGGTTCAGGGCAAGAAAGACAAGCTGGTTGGCCTGAAAGAGAACGTCATCGTCGGCCGCCTGATCCCTGCCGGTACCGGTGGAGCCACGCAGGCTGTGCGTCAGGTCGCCCAGTCGCGCGACAACGTCGTGATCGAAGCCCGCCGGGAAGAGGCCGAAGCTGCCGCTGCTCTGGCCGCGCCGATGATCGACGACGACATGGTCGGCGACGAGCTTGACGTTCTGGTGGAAACCCCGGAAAGCCGCGAATAAAATCGCACCAAACCCAAAGAAAAGGCCCCGCGAATTCGCGGGGCCTTTTTTATGTGGACGAGCTTCAAATGAGGATTTGCTGCGGAGCTTTGTCCAACCCTAGTGACTTCAATGGGCCCAAATTGCTCGCTGCTACACTCATTAGCCCGGCAAAGAGGCTGCTATCAGGCTTACCCCTGTCAATTCATTGCAGGGTCCTTCATGCCAATTCTTATGTTCAGCGACGACCGCGCCCAAGGGGATTGGACGCCATTTGTTTCGCTGATCACATCTGATCGCACCTGCTCGAACATTTGCTCCAGAGACAGGCCAGAGGCCGCAATCTTGCGCGCGATCGCCGCTGTGTAGGGGCTGTTGCTTCCAGTCCCATCCAGTGCAACTTCGCCGGGTCCTGTTGCGTAGGCGATCAGGTTGTTCGGGCGTGCCGTCATACGCGCAAGCCCGTCGCCCACATCGACGATCACGTCTGACTGACTGTCAAATGGATTGTCGCGGCAAGCGTCCAAGATCATGACGCTAACTGCCTGTGGCGTATGAATGCGATCCAATATCCATTCCGCTGGGACGGCTTCACCCGCAATGTCAGCCTCGGCCCGAATATTTACGCCTAGCGGAAGAAGATAGTTGAATTCGTCGCTACGCACACCATGACCTGCGAAGTAAAACACAGCCAGCGCCTCCGAGCCCGCTGCGCGGACCTCGCTGGCAAAAGTCTCAACTTCTCGCATCATTTCTGCGCGGTTCGCATCTGTCAGCGTCGTGACTGAAAAGCCAGCACCTTGCAGTTCATCGCTGATCAAGCGCGCATCGTTTACCGGGTTGTCGAGCGCTGGAACACTGGTGTACCCGGCATTCCCAATTACCAAAGCAAACCGTTCATGCGCAGTTGACGGTCCGGCTAGCAGGGCGGCTAGGATGGAAAGTGGTGCAAATATACGTGTCAATTGTGTCTCCAAAAATCTCAACCCCTGGGCGCTTACTGACCCCCATGCTTGAAGCTGTGGCCGCGACCTGTTGTGGGGCCGTACAATCATGACAAGCAGTAAAACCAACTAGCATCCAATGTATGAATGTAAATGGCAGCAATCTCGGGAGGCTGTGTGAAAACTCCCTCTGTTTTCCGAGAGATGGTATGCTTTCAGCAATCGGCGCGGAGGCAATCCATGGGGCGGTTTATTGAGG
>NZ_JBQFQX010000020.1:0-62604 GCF_056537105.1 Ruegeria sp. CH11 | reverse complement strand
ACTCCCGCAACCAGCGTCAGAAAACCACAACACAACCCGTTCAGACTACAAACAGTCCACCAGACCAATTGCTTAACGATCAAACCTCGTCTCTATCGGTGCTTAACCGATTTTCGTTGAGAAGTTTCAATGCTCCGGACTTTTTTCTTGGTGCTGTTTGTTTCGCGCAGTCTTTAGAAAACACTGCTGCTTTTGCTCAAGTCAGCGTACATAGCCGGTGCGTGCCATAGCTCACGAAAACCGGCAGGCTTCAACGTCTTGGCGACATGTGCTGATCGACCACTTGCACAGCGTCGAAATTGCCTCTTGCCAAAACCCACCAACCCCACTAATACGCGCGAGTTCTCAACAAGAACGTCAAGGCGGGGTGATTCCCGCCTTTTGGGTTCGAAGAGGGTTGGCGATGCGCGTCTGTCCTCCTCTCAACCTCAACGCCTGATAAAAGGCTGTTAATATGCAAAGCCAAAATATCCGTATTCGGCTGAAGGCATTTGACTATCGCGTTCTGGATGCCAGCACGCAAGAGATCGTCAACACTGCCAAGCGGACCGGCGCGAACGTGCGCGGCCCGATCCCGCTGCCGAACAAGATTGAGAAGTTCACGGTTCTCCGTGGCCCTCACGTTGACAAGAAATCCCGCGACCAGTTCGAGATCCGCACGCACAAGCGTCTCTTGGACATCGTTGATCCGACCCCCCAGACTGTTGACGCGCTGATGAAGCTCGACCTCGCTGCTGGTGTGGACGTCGAGATCAAGCTGCAGTCGTAAGATCGGAGGGTATGAGAATGCGCTCTGGTATTATCGCAAAAAAAGTTGGCATGACCCGCCTGTTCATGGAAGACGGCAAGCAGATTCCTGTGACCGTTCTTCACCTGGACAACCTGCAGGTCGTTGCACAGCGCACCGCTGACAAAGACGGCTACACCGCCGTTCAGCTGGGTGCCGGTGCTGCCAAGGCAAAACGCACCTCGAAGGCCATGCGCGGTCACTACGCCGCTGCCAAGGTCGAGCCCAAGCGTAAGCTGGCCGAGTTCCGAGTCTCCGAAGATGGCCTGATTGATGTGGGTGCCGAGATTTCGGCGGAACACTTCCTGGAAGGTCAGAAGGTTGACGTTTCGGGCACCTCGATCGGTAAAGGCTTTGCCGGTGCGATGAAGCGTTGGAACTTTGGTGGTCTGCGCGCCTCGCACGGTGTTTCGATCAGCCACCGTTCGCACGGTTCGACCGGACAGTGTCAGGATCCGGGCAAGGTGTTCAAAGGCAAGAAGATGGCCGGTCACATGGGTGCTGCTCGTGTAACCACCCAGAACCTGGAGGTTGTCAAAACCGACGCCGACCGTGGTCTGGTCTTCATCAAAGGCGCCGTTCCCGGACCGAAATCGGGCTGGGTCACCGTCAAGGACGCCGTCAAGAAGAAAGCACCGGATGGCCTGCCTTTCCCGGCTGCTGTGAAATCGGCTGCAACCGAAGCACCTGCGGAAGAAGCTCCCGCGGAAGGTGGTGAAGCATGAAACTTGATGTAATCAAACTGGACGGCGGTAAAGCCGGCGACATCGAGCTGAACGCCGATCTGTTCGGCCTGGAACCGCGTGCGGACATCCTGCACCGTGTGGTCCGTTGGCAGCGCAACAATGCGCAGGCCGGCACCCACAAGGTGAAGACCCGCTCGGAAACCAGCTACTCGACCAAGAAGATCTATCGCCAGAAGGGCACCGGTGGCGCACGCCATGGTGACCGCAACGCGCCGATCTTCCGTGGTGGTGGTATCTACAAAGGCCCCGTCGTGCGTTCGCACGGCCACGACCTGCCGAAGAAGTTCCGCAAGCTTGGCCTGCGCCACGCTCTGTCGGCAAAAGCCAAAGCAGGTGAGCTGGTTGTGATCGAAAACGCCGAAGCCGAAGGCAAGACCGCCGCTCTGGCCAAACAGGTTGCAAACCTGGGCTGGAAACGCGCTCTGGTCATCGACGGCGCGACCGTGAACGAAGGGTTCCTGAAAGCGTCCAAGAACATCGAAGGTCTGGATATCCTGCCGTCGATGGGCGCAAACGTCTATGACATCCTCAAGCGTGACACCCTGGTGCTCACCAAAGCGGCTGTCGAAGCACTGGAGGCTCGTCTGAAATGAGCGCGAAGGCAGAACACTACGACGTGATCCGCAAACCGGTCATCACCGAAAAGTCGACCATGGCGTCCGAAAACGGCGCGGTTGTCTTTGAAGTGGCGATCGACAGCAACAAGCCGCAGATCAAAGAGGCCGTTGAGGCGCTGTTTGGTGTGAAGGTCAAAGCGGTGAACACCACCGTGACCAAAGGCAAGGTCAAGCGGTTCCGCGGCCAGTTGGGCAAGCGGAAAGACGTCAAAAAAGCATATGTGACCCTGGAAGAGGGGAACACCATCGACGTGTCCACCGGTCTCTGATCGAACCCGTCTTTGGAAACAGATTAAGGCCCCCGCGCAAGCGGGGGTTTTTTTTGAAGCGGCAACACCAAGAATTGAGCGCAAATCAGGCGTCTTTTCCGGAATTCACTTGCTATCCCGGTCGGGGTGTCTATCCGGGTCCCTACAAGCAAGAAAACATGGCAGGCGCATGACCGAACCCTCTTTCTCGACCCGGGGCAACCCAAACATGACCTCGGCGCGGGATTGGGTCACGACACTTGCCAAATATCGCGAACCTAACCAGTGGCGCAGCTCTTTTGAGCTGGGGGTCAGCATTGTCCCGTTTTTTGCGCTTTGGACACTGTCCTGGATGTCGCTATCGCTCAGCTATTGGCTGGCTTTTGCGATTGCCGTTCTCAACGCCGCCTTCCTGCTGCGCCTGTTTGCGATCCAGCACGATTGCGGGCACGGGGCATTTTTCAAGAACCGTGCGGTTAGCGACTGGGTCGGACGGATGATCGGCGTACTGACCCTGACACCTTACGATGTCTGGCGCCGAACGCATTCCACGCATCACAACAGCTCGGGCAATCTGGATAAGCGCGGTATGGGCGATATCCATACTTTGACAGTGGCCGAGTATCAGTCGAAAACGCCCGTGAACCGGTTCTGGTATCGCGTGTACCGCAACCCCATCACCCTGTTCGTCCTTGGCCCCGGTTATCTGTTTCTGTTTCAGAACCGGCTTCCACTTGGTTTGACGGGGAGTGTCAGGTTCTGGATCAGTGCGATGGCCACCAATCTGGCCATTCTGTTGGTCCTACTGGCCATTTACCACTTTGGCGGCCTGATGCCCTTGCTGCTGATTTTCCTGCCCTCAACCCTGCTGGCCGCAACAGCGGGCGTTTGGTTGTTCTACGTTCAGCATCAATTCGAAGAGACGCAATGGGATCCTGACAAGGACTGGCAATTGCACGAGGCCGCGCTGCACGGCAGTTCGCACTACATTCTGCCTTCCGTATTGCAGTGGTTCAGCGCCAATATCGGTATCCACCACGTACACCACCTTTACAGCCGCATCCCGTTTTATCGCCTGACCGAGGTGTTGCGCGACCACGACGAGTTGGCGAACAGCAATCAGATGACCATCCGCGATAGCCTCGCGAACGCACGGCTGCACCTGTGGGACGAAAACAACCGCCGCCTGTTATCCTTTGCCGAGGCGCGTACGCTTTATGGGTAAGGTGGTTCTTGCGCACTCGACCAACTGACGCTTAAGCCCTGCGTGTTGTCTGCATGCGCCCTAGTCTGAACCCGATTGGTTCCTTGCCGAATCTATGAACGACTGCCATCCATCTGTGTTGCCAAAAACGCGCATCCTGTCATGCAGCATTGGACCGTAAATAGCCCACATGCGCTTTCGCAGGTCACGACCCTTCGCAGTGATTTTCAGAACCTTTCCACGCCGGTCACTGTCAAATTCGACAAATTCGACCAGACCTTCCGCAGCCAACCGTTTGCTCAGGTGAGACAGGTTCGACTGTTCGAATATTGTGTCCTGTGCAAGTTCAAAGGGGCGCAGTTGCCCGCCGTGACGCTCGAGCGACCAGAGGAGATCATACCATTTCAACGGTGGCAGGCCCGCGTCCTTCAAGGCTGCGCCGATATCCGACTGGATACGGCGGGTGGCCCGGTTCATTGCGACCCAGATTTCCGTTTCGAAAGCCGTTGGCAGATTGTTCTTCACAACTTCGTGTTTGCTCTCATTCTGATTGCGGTTTTGCTTTGATTTAAATAGATGAAAATTCAACTATAATCCAGTTGCTATCGGATAAAAGGAGAACCACCATGACCTTTAAGTCTTTGATTGCCGCCGCGGCCTTTACCGTTGCAGTAACGCCGGTGTTTGCGCAAACCTACAAGACCGATCAGGGGCACACCGAAGTCCGGTTCGGCTGGAGCCACGCAGGTGTCTCGAACCAACATGGTGAGTTCACCAAGGTTGACGGTGTTCTGGACCTGAACGCTGACGATGTAGAAGCCTCGACGCTGAACGTGACGATCGACACCAACAGCCTGGCGTCGGGCTTTGGACCGTTGGATGACCACCTCAAATCAGCCGATTTCTTCGAGGTCGAAACTTATCCCGAAATCACCTTCGTCAGCACCGAAATTAAACGGACCGGCGATAATACGGCCGATGTGACCGGAGATCTGACCATCCACGGCGTGACCAAGCCGGTGACCCTGAAGGCCACGCTGACGCATCAGGGCGAACACCCTCTGGGTGGGGCGCTCGATTACTATAAAGGTGATTGGGTGGCCTTTTCCGCAACGGGTGAGATCGACCACACGGAGTTCGGCGTGGGGCCGTTCTCAACCGGGCCGATTTCCATCATGATCGACACCGAGATGAAGGCGGACGGGTAAGGCCGAGCCTGGACGATCGGAAAGACGTCAAAAGAGAATACGTGACCCTAGAAGAGGGGAACACCATCGACGTGTCCACCGGTCTCTGCTTGAACCCGCCTTTGGAGAGAGATAAAGGCCCCCGCGAAAGCGGGGTTTTTCATGAGTTGTTTAATGTTTTGAATTGTAGAAGTCGCTCAGTGTCAACACAGCTCTTCTAACTGAGCGATAGTCGTCGTCAGGGACTTCGATTTTTCCGGTATCGGGGATCTCTATGCCTTCAAAGAGAAATCCAGTTGGAGATTTTACCGTATTGATAAGGTCAACGTAGCAACCATAGTCCACTTTCCAAACTTGGTACCGAACGCCGGGCTCATCTTGAGCTGAGTACGAACGCCTTGCAATGTGAAGCATGCGCTCATCAAACAAAAACTCAATTATTGGATCGGTGGCGTCAGTACGCAAAAGGAAGGCCCGAGCCCGCTTTCTGTCAATTACTTCGTCACGAATCCAGTGAAGCAGGCTTTGTGCGAACTCGCTCGTGTCTAGGTTTCTTTGTTTGTCTCGCTCAAACCAATCCTTTGAAGCAGTTCTAATTTCGTTCATGGAGATCTTTGTCTGATCGGATCGCATAGCGGCAAGTTGAAGGATATTTATGAAGTCGCGAGCAACTCCTTCAGAAGCTCGTACCAGCTCCGCAAATACTCGATCTTGCGAGAATACAGAGTTAATGACCTGGCTAGGTGTGCTTTCCTTCAACCCTTGATCCCCCGCAAACGCAACCAAGTGTTGAAATAGTAGACTCTTAAAGAAGTCGACCGCAGTTTGTGCGTTTACATCATAAACAAAGTAATCGTCCAAATTGATATCTGCGGAGATATCAGAGCCAAGCTCAAGTCCAACTCTGTAGTCTTCAAAGTCAATTCGGAAAACAGAGCGAAACTCAATTGCCGCGATAACCACCGAGATGTTCTGAATTGGTAGGATGGCTCTTCGGGTGAAATCAGCGAGATATGGTTGAAGATCTTCAGGAAGGGAACTCCACTCGTCCAAAAGCAGCCATACTCTTCCATTAATATGCCGGGCAATGTCCGTGAGTGCAGATGCTGCCTCACCCATGTTTACCGACAAAGTAGGTTCGCCGTTTAAAGTTACTTCGTCTTCATTGTGGTCTGAGGAGGCAGCTGCAACGTCTGTGGAAGCGCCAACTTTTGCTTTCGTCGGGCTGACCTCTCCTGAAGCGTTGGCCGCTACCGTGAAACTTTGATCGGCTGCCACTCGGCGGCGAACTTGCTGAGTCTCAGAGATGAGTATTGTTTTGACACAACTCGCAAGTTTTTCCATAGCAGGCTCAATCGCCTTGCCCCCAAATTTAGATTTTGGGTCAGTAACATTTTCAAGCAGTTTTTCATGCAAATGCGAAATTAAGTCACGAACGAGCCTGGTTGCCCTTACTCCCGTATCAAGACTTCGATCCGAATAGATGGAATTGTTGGAACCCAAGGTTCTCAAATCTATGGAAATCGCAAGATCGCCGTTGGCAGTTACAGAGTTTGCAACATACGAGAGGATATGTGTCTTGCCCGTGCCTCTGCGGCCAAAGATTATTCGGCTATCTCGACTCTTCAGCGCTCCATCAATCCTTCTGATTGCAACGAAGCTTTTCGCCTGTTCCTCAGGAGTGAGGTCTTCTGCTCGTTTTGATATCTGTTGCAGCAAATCGACTGCTTCAATTGGCTTATTAAATAGCGCGCTCAAAATTCTCACTTAAACTCCTGTTTCCACTCTAATTTGCTGCTCAAACCAAGTGCTGGAACGGTATTTCGATTGTGCGATAGAGGCAAGACTATCTTTTGGGTTGTATTGATTGTTGGGTATTATTTTGAAGAGGCGTATTTAAACCTGAAACACCCTATAGACACCCACCCCCAACACTGCTACATGCACCCAATCTTGTGGCCTCGGATTCGTTCCGGGGCCTCTGATATTTGTAACCGGGGACCTTCGGGGCCCTTCACCTCGGGCACCTACGGGGGCCTATCACATAGCGGGGGAACCCCTCGCACTTGCTAAACGGAAGACAGAAAGCATGGCACTCAAGTCGTACAAGCCGACGACGCCGGGCCAGCGCGGGCTGGTGCTGATCGACCGTTCGGAGCTTTGGAAAGGACGTCCGGTCAAGTCTCTCACAGAGGGTTTGACCAAATCGGGCGGCCGGAACAACACCGGACGGATCACTTCACGCCGCCGCGGCGGTGGCGCAAAGCGTCTCTACCGGATCGTTGACTTCAAACGGAACAAATTTGATGTCGCGGCAACCGTCGAGCGGATCGAATATGACCCGAACCGGACCGCATTCATCGCACTGGTAAAATACGAAGACGGCGAGCAGGCATATATCCTGGCTCCGCAGCGTCTGGCTGTTGGCGATCAGGTGATCGCGTCGGCAAAGGCCGACATCAAGCCGGGCAACGCGATGCCGTTCTCGGGCATGCCCATCGGTACCATCGTCCACAACATCGAGATGAAGCCTGGCAAAGGCGGTCAGATCGCACGTGCGGCCGGTACTTACGCTCAATTCGTTGGTCGCGATGGCGGCTACGCTCAGATCCGTCTGAGCTCGGGCGAGCTGCGCATGGTCCGTCAGGAATGCATGGCCACCATCGGTGCCGTGTCGAACCCCGACAACAGCAACCAGAACCTCGGTAAAGCGGGCCGTATGCGCCACAAGGGCGTTCGTCCGTCGGTTCGTGGTGTTGCAATGAACCCGATCGATCACCCGCACGGCGGTGGTGAAGGTCGGACCTCGGGTGGCCGTACACCGGTTACTCCGTGGGGTAAGGACACCAAGGGTAAGCGTACCCGCAACAAGAACAAAGCGTCCCAGAAGCTGATCATCCGCTCGCGGCACGCCAAGAAGAAGGGACGTTAATCTATGTCTCGCTCTGTTTGGAAGGGTCCTTTCGTCGATGCTTACGTGCTGAAAAAAGCCGAAGCAGCGCGCGAGTCGGGCCGCAACGAAGTCATCAAAATCTGGTCGCGTCGTTCCACCATTCTGCCCCAGTTCGTGGGTCTGACCTTTGGTGTGTACAACGGCCATAAACATATCCCCGTCAACGTCTCGGAAGACATGATCGGTCAGAAGTTCGGTGAGTACTCGCCAACTCGTACCTATTACGGTCACGCCGCTGACAAAAAAGCGAAGCGGAAGTAAGTCATGGGCAAGGAAAAGAACCCCCGCCGCGTGGCTGAAAACGAAGCAATGGCGAAAACCCGCATGCTTCGCACCAGCCCGCAGAAACTGAACCTGGTTGCGCAAATGATCCGCGGCAAGAAAGTTGAGAAGGCTCTGACCGACCTGACTTTCTCGAACAAGCGTGTCGCGCAGGACGTCAAGAAGTGCCTGCAGTCCGCAATCGCGAATGCCGAAAACAACCACAACCTGGACGTTGACGAGCTGATCGTCGCCGAAGCATGGGTTGGCAAGAACCTGGTCATGAAGCGTGGTCGTCCGCGTGCCCGTGGCCGTTTCGGCAAGATCATGAAGCCGTTCTCGGAGATCACCATCAAGGTGCGTCAAGTTGAGGAGCAAGCCTAATGGGTCATAAAGTAAATCCGATCGGCATGCGCCTGCAGGTCAACCGCACCTGGGACAGCCGCTGGTACGCCGACACCAAGGACTACGGTGATCTTCTGCTGGAAGACCTCAAGATCCGTGAGTTCATCAACAAAGAGTGCAAGCAGGCCGGTGTTGCCCGTGTGATCATCGAACGTCCGCACAAAAAGTGCCGCGTTACGATCCACACAGCGCGTCCCGGTGTCATCATCGGCAAGAAAGGTGCAGACATCGAAGTTCTGCGCAAAAAGCTTGCTCGCATGACCGACAGCGAACTGCACCTGAACATCGTCGAAGTGCGCAAGCCCGAGCTTGACGCGCAGCTGGTTGCCGAGTCCATCGCTCAGCAGCTGGAACGTCGAGTTTCGTTCCGTCGCGCCATGAAGCGGTCGGTTCAGAACGCCATGCGCATGGGCGCCCTGGGTATCCGGGTGAACGTCGCTGGCCGTCTGGGCGGCGCCGAAATCGCACGGACCGAGTGGTATCGCGAAGGCCGCGTGCCTCTGCACACCCTGCGTGCCGACATCGATTACGCACATGCCGAAGCGATGACCCCCTACGGGATCATCGGGATCAAGGTCTGGATCTTCAAAGGTGAGATCATGGAGCACGATCCGCAGGCACGTGACCGTAAAGCACAGGAACTCCAGGACGGCCCTGCACCTCGTGGTGCTGGTGGCGGTCGTCGCTAAGGAGGGAAAGATATGCTTCAACCAAAGCGTACTAAATTCCGCAAGATGCACAAAGGCCGGATCAAGGGTCTCGCCAAAGGCGGCTCTGATCTGAACTTTGGCACCTACGGCCTGAAAGCTCTTGAGCCTGAGCGTGTAACTGCACGCCAGATCGAAGCCGCACGTCGTGCCATGACGCGTCACATGAAGCGTCAGGGTCGTGTCTGGATCCGCATCTTCCCCGACACTCCGGTCACGGCTAAGCCGATCGAAGTTCGTATGGGTAAAGGTAAAGGTTCGGTCGACCGCTGGGCATGCAAAGTCAAGCCTGGCCGCGTGATGTTCGAGATCGACGGTGTCAATGACGACATCGCCCGCGAGGCCCTGCGCCTGGCCGCGATGAAGCTGCCGATCAAGACTCGCGTTGTGATCCGCGAAGACTGGTAAGCGATTGGGGGCAACCCCGTTCGTGACAAGATCGACCCCCGTCGGGACACCGGCGGGGGTTTTTCGTTGCGGGAACCGCTTGCGTCGGATCAATCCGAAACGTGCGCATTGTCGTAATTCAATACCCGCGTTGCAAAAAAGTTGTATCTCGGGGGTGGCAATGTTCGACGCTTGATGGAATGAAGCGCTCGGTAAAAATTCGTTTCGCAGGATAGGCAGCCAGCCAACAGGCCGTGCAGGCAGCGCGCGACCCAGACCCTAGCGAACCCGAAGAAAAATCGAGGAAACGCATGGGCCTTACATGCAGGGACGTCATGGTCCCAACCGAAAAACAACGGACAATTCACCCCGATGACACGGTCGCCAAGGCGTTTGATATCATCCGGGACAGCCGCGCTAGATTTCTGCCGGTGGTCGCCGAAGACGGTCAGTTTGTCGGCGTCTTCACCGCACCGACGCTGATCAAGATGATCTTGCCCAAGGCGGCCCTGATCGGGATGAGTTCGGACGCTACGCGCGTACCAATCAGCAATCTCAGCTTTATGAGTCTGACGAAAGAGGACTTTCGCGAGCAAATTGCCCGCCTGAACGAAGAGCGGGTCGGCGATCACACGTCCAATCCGGCAAATATCCCTGTGACTGCGCCTGACACACCGGTGATGGAGGGCATCTTCCTGATCCACAAATTCAAGCGCCACGTCATCCTTGTCGAGCCCGACACCAACCGGTTCGTCGGCACCGTCAGCGCCAACTCGCTGATAGATCACGCGCTCAGCTAACTCTTAAAATACCGGATCAGAACATTGACCGATCATTCCGTTTCGCATGGGGAACACGCGTTCTCCGTCCCTCAACTTTTGGGCATTGATCCGCTTTGGGTGGCCACCGGCATCCTGATTGCCGTCTATGCCGTGCTGATCACCGAAAAGGTCAACCGCGCGATTTTGGCTATGCTGGGCGCGTCGCTGATGGTGCTGTTTGGCATCCTCAATCAGGAACAGGCCGTGGCTGGCGTTGATGCCAATACTCTGGCGCTGCTGATCGGGATGATGGTGATTGTGGGCATCACCAGCAAATGCGGGCTGTTTCAGTATGTGGCGATCAAGGCCGCGAAGGTCGTCAAAGCCAACCCGACCGGCATCCTGATCATGCTGACGCTGATCACGGCGGTGTTCTCGGCGCTGCTGGACAACGTCACCACGGTGCTGCTGATCGCGCCCATCACGCTGCTGATCACCGATGCGCTGGAAACGCCGGTGTTCCCGTTTTTCTTTGCCGAGATTCTGGCCTCGAATGTGGGCGGCACGGCGACACTGATCGGTGACCCGCCGAACATCATCATCGGCTCGGCGGCGGGCCTCAGCTTTAACGAATTCGTCGTGAACCTAGCGCCGATCTCAGCCATCTGTCTGGTTGTGCTGACCGGCATCATCTATTTGATGAACCGTCGCACGCTGGCTGCGATCCCGAAATCGGCCAGCGAAAAGATCATGCGCTTCAACGAAGACGAGGCGATCACAGACGTGCGCCTGATGATCAAATCTCTGTCAGTTCTGGCACTGGTCCTGTTGGGCTTTACGCTGGGCCACAGCTATGGCGTGCAGCCGGGCACATCCGCGCTGGCGGGAGCTGCGCTGCTGATGCTGCTCGCCTTTGGCCATCAACATGGCGAAGAGCAGACGGAATCCGTGCACCACATCTTTGGTGAGGTCGAATGGGTCACGATCTTCTTCTTCGGTGGCCTGTTCGTGATCGTCGCCGGCGTGGAACATGTTGGCCTGCTGGATTTCTTTGGCCAGAAGGTTCTGGAACTGACCGAAGGCGACATGATGTGGACCGCGTTCTTCATATTCTGGGCGTCGGGCATCCTGTCTGCCATTCTGGACAATATCCCCTTTGTTGCCACGATGATCCCGCTGATCGAGTCCACCGCCGATACGTTTGGCGGCCCGGACGCGATCGAACCCCTGTGGTGGTCTCTGGCTCTGGGCGCCTGTCTGGGCGGCAATGGCACGCTTTTGGGTGCCAGCGCGAACCTGACCGTCGCGGCCTTTGCCGAGAAAGCCAAGCAGCCCATCGGCTTCGTCAAGTTCGCGATCCTGGCCTTTCCGATCATGATCCTGACCCTGATGATCGCCAACGTCTACATCTGGCTGCGCTACTTCTACTAAGTCGCACCCGACCAGCCGCTTTTCTGGGGCCGCTGGTCTCGCCCTTGTGCCCCGGCTGGGCTATAGCCGGGGCATGGCACAGATTGAATCACTCTTCGTCACCCGTCTCTACCGCGCCGCCTTGTCCGAGTTTGATCCCAAGATCGATGCGGGCGAATTGGAAAGCTCTTGCCTTGTCATCGCTCAGGATGACGAGGCCGGGCGGGAATGGTGCGAAGAGAACGGATATCCTGGTTATACCAGCTATGCCTCGCTGACCGACTTGCCCTGGCGCTTCCCGATCTTCGCCGATCTGGTTGCCGCGCTGGATCAGCACGTAGCCGCCTTTGCCAAAGATCTGGAGTTCGATCTGGGCGAGGGGGAACTAAAGCTGGAAGACCTCTGGATCAACATCCTGCCCGAAGGCGGAATGCACTCCAGCCACCTGCACCCGCACAGCGTCATCTCGGGCACGACCTATGTCGCGATGCCCGAAGGGGCGAGTGCGTTGAAACTGGAAGACCCGCGCTCAGGCCGTATGATGGCCGCGCCGACGCGTCTGAAAGGCGGGCGGCGTGATTTGCAGCCGTTCATCTACATGAAGCCGCAGGTGGGCGACGTGTTGCTGTGGGAAAGCTGGCTGCGCCACGAGGTGCCGATGAACATGGCTGAAGAAGAGCGGATCAGTGTCAGCTTTAATTATAAGTGGGAGTAGCCGGTAGCGAGCCAAACTAGCAGTTCTAGTGAAATTAACACAATGTTTATCGTTCTTCTTTAATCGTATTAAACTTGCGTAGTTGGGTAACGACATACATATTTGCAGTGTGTTGAGGAATTTCAGATGGCTGAGAACGCAAAGAAAAACCCGGTAAAGGGCGGCTACATCGCTCGTAGTGTCGTCTCTGGTCGTTTTGTCGAGGTTGGTTCTTCTTCGGGCATAAAGAAAGCCACGCCCAAAACAGCTTCAGTTGTGAAGGAGGCTTCGTCAAAGCGCAAATCGGCGTTGAAGCGGTTGGCCAATCGGTAGGTCACATTACCGCGTCACCCTTGCTGACGCTATCACTGCTCATGACGAAGCGTTAACCTATGGTGGCCGCGATGGCGTCACTAGCCTTGATCTTATCGAGTCGGCATTAGGGCGACCTTATTCAGGCTACCACCGCGCGATTTCGCGAAAGGCTGCGGCGCTTTTGCAAAGTATGGTCGGTAACCACGGATTTGTTGATGGTAACAAAAGAACCGCGTGGCTGCTTGTCGAAATCCTCATAGAGCGGAGCGGCTATAGGCTCGATATCGATGACGAAGAGCCTATTGATGATCTAGTTGTCGCGGTCGCGGCAAGAGAGTTGGATTTTGAGGACTTGAACGTATGGTTCAAGTTGCGTTTGGTAAGGGCGCAATGACTAGGCGCTAAACTCAAAGCTTTGCCCAAACTTCCTCTTGCCACCCACCCTCCAAACCCTTATACGGCGGCATCCTGCGGTCTCCCGGCGTTGTCGGGCGATTCGTATGTCTATCATTCATCCACCAGGTCAAAGGTGACCCGTATACGGGGCCTTCTGGTGTTTTGAGCAAAGGAAAAAGGCGATGAACGCCCAAGAACTGCGTGACAAGACCCCGGACCAGCTCCGTGAGGAACTGGCCAACCTGAAGAAAGAGAGCTTTAACCTGCGCTTTCAACAGGCCACCGGTCAGCTGGAAAGCACCGCCGGCATCAAAGCGGCCCGCCGCAACGCTGCCCGCGTCAAAACCATCCTGAACGAAAAGGCCGCTGCCGCGGCATCCGAGGAGTAATCAGATGCCCAAGCGTATCCTGTCCGGCACCGTAACCAGCGACGCCAACGAACAGACCGTAACCGTATCCGTCGAGCGCCGCTTTACGCATCCGGTTCTGAAGAAAACCATCCGTAAGTCCAAGAAATACCGGGCTCACGATGAAAAGAACGCCTTCAAGGTCGGCGATACAGTCCGCATCATCGAATGCGCGCCGAAATCGAAGACGAAACGTTGGGAGGTTCTGGAGGCGTAAGCCTGCAGGACTTTTCCATTTGTCGAAACCCTGGGGGATTTAACAAGACCAGCCCCCACAGGTCGGGAGAAACCACATGATCCAGATGCAGACCAATCTGGATGTCGCTGACAACTCCGGCGCACGCCGAGTTCAGTGCATCAAGGTCCTGGGTGGTTCCAAGCGTAAATACGCCTCCGTCGGCGACATCATTGTCGTCTCGGTGAAGGAAGCCATCCCGCGCGGCCGCGTAAAGAAAGGTGACGTCCGCAAGGCCGTCGTCGTACGCACCGCCAAGGAAGTCCGTCGCGAAGACGGCACAGCGATCCGTTTCGATCGCAACGCCGCCGTCATTCTGAACAACAACAACGAGCCCGTCGGTACCCGTATCTTTGGCCCCGTTGTTCGCGAACTGCGCGGCAAGAACTTCATGAAAATCATCTCGCTGGCTCCGGAGGTGCTGTAATCATGGCTGCTAAACTCCGCAAAGGCGACAAGGTCGTCGTGCTGGCCGGCAAGGACAAGGGCAAAGAGGGAACCATTTCCTCGGTTGACCCGAAAGCCGGTAAAGCTGTTGTTGACGGCATCAACATCGCCATCCGCCACACCCGCCAGACCCAGAACAGCCAGGGCGGCCGTTTGCCTCAGGCAAACCCGATCGAGCTGTCGAACCTGGCACTGCTGGACAAGAACGGCAAAGCAACCCGCGTTGGCTTCCGCATGGAAGGCGACAAGAAGGTGCGTTTCGCCAAGACCACAGGGGACGTGATCGATGCTTGATACCGCAACCTACACCCCGCGTCTGAAAGCTCAGTACGCTGAAACCATCCGTGCCGCTCTGAAAGAAGAGTTCGGCTACAAGAACGACATGCAGCTACCCAAGTTGGAAAAGATCGTTCTGAACATCGGTTGTGGTGCTGAGGCCGTCAAAGACTCGAAGAAAGCCAAATCGGCAGTCGAGGATCTGACTGCGATTGCTGGTCAGCTGGCCGTTGCAACCAAGGCGAAGAAGTCGATCGCGGGTTTCCGCGTCCGTGAAGACATGCCGCTGGGTGCGAAAGTGACCCTGCGCGGCGACCGGATGTACGAATTCCTGGATCGTCTGATCACCATCGCGCTGCCGCGCGTTCGTGACTTCCGCGGTGTTAAGCCGTCTTTCGATGGTCAGGGCAACTTTGCCATGGGCATGAAAGAGCACATCGTGTTCCCGGAAATCGACTTCGACAAGGTCGACGAGGTCTGGGGCCTGGATATCGTAATTGCCACCACAGCGAAAACCGACGCTGAAGCAAAGGCACTGTTGAAAGCATTCAACATGCCGTTCAACGCTTAAGCGCCGGGAGGATTGAGACATGGCTAAAAAAGCAATGATCGAACGCGAGAAGAAGCGCGAACGCCTGGTGGCCAAATATGCCGCAAAGCGTGCCGAGCTGAAAGAAATCGCGAATGACGAGAGCCGCCCGATGGAAGAGCGTTTCAAAGCGCGTCTGAAACTGGCGAAACTGCCGCGCAACAGCTCGGCGACCCGTCTACACAACCGCTGTCAGCTGACCGGTCGTCCCCACGCTTACTACCGTAAGCTGAAGGTCAGCCGTATCGCGCTGCGCGAGCTGGGTTCTGCTGGTCAGATCCCCGGCATGGTGAAATCGAGCTGGTAAGGGAGACATAGATATGAACGATCCTATCGGCGATATGCTCACCCGTATCCGCAACGCGCAAATGCGCGGCAAATCCACTGTTTCCACCCCGGCTTCCAAGCTGCGCGGTTGGGTTCTGGACGTGCTGGCGGACGAAGGTTACATCCGTGGCTACGAAGCGACGACCGGTGAAAACGGTCATCCGGCCATCGAAATCAGCCTGAAATACTACGAAGGCACCCCTGTTATTCGCGAACTGAAGCGGGTCTCGAAACCCGGTCGTCGCGTGTACATGGGCGTCAATGACATCCCGCAGGTCCGTCAGGGTCTGGGCGTGTCGATTGTCAGCACTCCGAAAGGTGTGATGTCGGACGCAAACGCTCGCTCCAACAATGTTGGCGGCGAAGTGCTCTGCACCGTCTTCTAAGGAGGTCTGCAATGTCTCGTATTGGTAAAAAACCGGTCGAGCTGCCCAGTGGCGTTTCCGCCTCTGTGTCGGGTCAGACCATCGAAGTGAAAGGTCCGAAAGGCACCCGCAGCTTCACCGCCACTGACGACGTGACGCTGTCGGTCGAAGACAACGTGGTCAAAATTGACCCGCGTGGTTCGTCCAAGCGTGCCCGCCAACAGTGGGGCATGAGCCGCACCATGGTTGCCAATCTGGTAACCGGTGTGACCCAGGGCTTCAAAAAAGAGCTGGAGATCCAGGGTGTTGGTTACCGGGCACAGATGCAGGGCAACACCCTGAAGCTGAACCTGGGCTACAGCCACGATGTTGATTTCACTGCTCCGGAAGGTGTCACCATCACCGCGCCGAAGCAGACCGAAATCGTTGTGGAAGGAATCGACCAGCAGCAGGTGGGTGAAGTCGCGGCCAAAATCCGCGAATGGCGCCGTCCCGAGCCGTACAAAGGCAAGGGCATCCGCTACAAGGGCGAGTTCATCTTCCGCAAGGAAGGCAAGAAGAAGTAAGGACGCAAACAATGGCAAACAGCAAAAGAACCCTGTTTCTGAAGCGCCGCCTGCGCGTTCGGAACAAACTTCGCAAGGTCAACGCGGGTCGTCCGCGTCTTTCCGTACACCGTTCGAACAAGAACATCTCTGTTCAGCTGATCGACGACGTACGTGGCGTGACCCTGGCCTCGGCCTCGACCCTGGAAAAAGATCTGGGTGTTGTTGGCAAGAACAACGTCGAAGCGGCCACCAAAGTGGGCGCGGCCATCGCCGAGCGTGCCAAGAAGGCAGGCGTCGAAGAGGCCTATTTCGATCGTGGCGGCTTCCTGTTCCACGGCAAAGTGAAGGCTCTGGCCGACGCTGCGCGTGAAGGTGGTCTGAAAATCTAAGACTTGCGGGCAGCTTTGCGGCTGCCCCGATGATCCGGGGGCCTCGGTAACAGTCGGGGCTCACTTGGATTGAACAAACGGCGCCGATAAGCGCCACATGAGAAAAGGGATGCCAAATGGCAGAACGTGAAAACCGCCGGGGCCGTGGTCGTGACCGCGACGAAGCACCGGAATTCGCAGATCGTCTGGTTGCGATCAACCGTGTGTCGAAAACCGTAAAAGGTGGTAAGCGCTTTGGCTTCGCCGCTCTGGTGGTTGTCGGCGATCAGAAGGGCCGCGTCGGCTTTGGCAAAGGTAAAGCGAAAGAAGTACCCGAGGCCATCCGTAAGGCGACTGAACAAGCCAAGCGTCAGATGATCCGCGTGCAACTGCGTGAAGGTCGGACTTTGCACCACGATATCGAGGGCCGTCACGGCGCCGGTAAAGTGGTTATGCGCACCGCACCTGAAGGTACTGGTATCATCGCCGGTGGTCCGATGCGCGCCGTGTTCGAAATGCTGGGCGTGAAGGACGTTGTGTCCAAGTCGCTGGGCTCGCAGAACCCGTACAACATGATCCGCGCCACCATCAACGGCCTGCAGAAAGAGCAGAGCCCGCGTTCGGTTGCCGCACGTCGTGGCAAAAAGGTTGCTGACATCCTGCCCAAGCGGGACGAAGCACCAGCTGCTGCTGAAGCAGAAGCATAAGGAGAGCGACCCATGGCAAAAACCATCGTCGTCAAGCAGATCGGTTCTCCGATCCGCCGCCCCGCCGAACAGCGCGCGACCCTGATTGGTCTGGGCTTGAACAAGATGCATAAAACCCGTGAGCTGGAAGATACTCCTTCGGTTCGCGGCATGGTCAACAAGATCCCGCATCTGGTTGAGATCATCGAAGAGCGCGGCTAAGCACCCGCTCTCGCACTGAACAAGAAAGCCCCCGACATGCTCGGGGGCTTTTTTCTTGGGGGCGATTGCCTGCCTTAGACCCGGTGCTGAACACGCTGCACCCGCGTCAGCATCTGCATTCTGAGCAGATAATCCCGCGGGCTCCTCAAACGCAGTCTTATCGACGGCAATCCATCTCACGTAGAGTTTACCTGCTTTTCCGCCGCGACCGGATTTCAGCCAACAATTCGCCACAGTCCTCAACAATACTGGGTCGCAGTGTTGAGTTTGCAACGTCGTGTCGTTGGCGTTCAGTTGTGTAAGAAAGTGATGTGTGATGGGTATCGAATTTTTTGCTCCGGCCTGCCCAGAGCCGAGCGCCTCGTATCAACGGGGAATTGATCAGGGACATGCGGGATTGACCACGGCTCTGTGCGATGTGGTCAAAGCAATGCCCTCGGATTTTCTGAAAACGCTGATACTCGAACTTGACGAATGCGCGCTGTCAAACAGTCCGTCACCATTGGTTGAGAGAATTTTTCAACGTGCAATCTGTGTTTACCAGGCCGAGCAGCTTTTGGATGCGCGGCAGGTTTCGGACGCGTCGCAATCGGGAATGATCGCAAATGACGCGGCGCGGCCGCAATCAACCGACGTCGTCACAAGGCGGGCGGGCTGATCGATAATCGTCTGCGCGTGTGTGTTCGGCGGGCAGATATTTGAATGTTCAAGAGTAAAATTGGGGTAACGAATATGAAGCACCTTCTTCTGGCAGTCGTGACACTCTCACCAAGCCTCGGTTGGTCGATGACCGAGGGACAAGCCCTCGCAACTTGGATGGCGTCCTGCACGGACGCAGGTGGCGAGCACCTGGTAGACCGGGTCAACGCTGGGGATGCCGGACAAACCCTTCATGTGCTCTATATCTGCGAGCACGAAAGCGGGAAGCAATCGGTCCGGATCGTCCCGGCAGTACCTTCAAGCGCATCCAGTAACGAAAATTTCTGATCTTTTACTGCGGTCGCCTCCCCGGGGCAGCGCGCATCCGGATCGTGGTGCTAAGCCATAAGGCCCCGCGTTTCGCAGGGGTACGACAGGCGTTTTGCCATTCCATTGATGCATACCGGCTAGACCAAAACTTCCGTTGTTAGCGGTATCTCCTGCGCCTATCTCAGCCCTGTCCAAGACAGGAACAAACAAGTGACATCGGGGAATGCGCCCCGACATTCGAAAGGAATAGAGATATGGCACACACAGCAACACTGACACATGGTGGCTTCAACCTGAGCGCCCGTTTTGCAAACCTGATCGAGCGCGTGAAAAAAAACCGCGCCCGGGCTGCAGAATACAGCCGCACTTATACCGAGCTTCAGCATCTGAGCAACCGCGAGCTGGACGACATCGGCATCCGTCGCTGCGACATCGCCGACATCGCGCGCGAGTACGCATATCGCGCGTAAGGTATCGCGTTTGATAAACGAATTCAGAGGCGCCTGCATTGGCGCCTCTTTTGGTTTTGGCTGGCGCGCTACAACAAAGCTTGCAACCGGGTCCGCAACGCTGTAGAGCGCTCCGGTGGCATTGCGCCCACGAGAATCAAAACCAAGAAACGCCGTGGTTGGCCCATCACGCTTCGGGGGTCACATCCGGCTTAGGAGAAGCGATATGAAACTGCACGAATTGCGCGACAATCCCGGCGCCGCACCGAAACGCACCCGCGTTGGCCGTGGTCCCGGTTCCGGCAAAGGTAAAATGGGTGGCCGTGGTATCAAAGGCCAGAAATCCCGTTCGGGTGTGGCCATCAACGGCTACGAAGGCGGCCAGATGCCGTTGTACCAGCGCCTTCCCAAACGTGGCTTCAACAAGCCGAACCGCAAGGCATTTGCCGTCATCAACCTGGGCCTGATCCAGAAATTCGTCGACGCTGGCAAACTGGACGCCAAGGCTGCGATCACCGAGGATGCACTGGTTGCTTCCGGTCTGGTCCGCCGCAAGCTGGACGGTGTCCGCGTCCTGGCCAAAGGCGAAATCAGCGCCAAGGTGAACCTGGAGGTTACCGGTGCTTCGAAAGCTGCCGTTGAGGCAGTTGAGAAAGCGGGCGGTTCACTGACGGTCACAAAAGCTGCTGCAGCAGAGTAAGCGCTTGTGAGCGGGCCAAGACCCGCTTACATAGACCTCAGAGTTTTCCAAGACGCCGCCCGAGCCGGAAAACGGTTCCGGGCGGTGTTTTCATAAGAGAGACCGATTTATGGTATCAGCAGCAGAACAAATGGCAGCCAACACAAGCTGGTCTGCCCTTGGTAAAGCCACCGATCTGCGCAACCGCATCCTGTTCACGCTTGCATTGCTGATCGTCTATCGTCTGGGCACCTTCATTCCGGTGCCGGGGATCGACGGACAAGCGCTGCGCGAATTCATGGAACAGGCGGGGCAGGGCATCGGCGGAATGGTTTCGATGTTCACCGGCGGGGCGCTGGGGCGGATGGGTATCTTTGCCCTCGGCATCATGCCCTACATCTCGGCCTCGATCATCGTGCAGCTGCTGACATCCATGGTTCCCGCGCTCGAACAGCTCAAGAAAGAGGGCGAGCAGGGGCGCAAGAAGATCAACCAATACACCCGTTTCGGCACCGTGGCCTTGGCCACCGTACAGGCCTATGGTCTGGCCGTGTCGCTGGAATCGGGCGATCTGGCGACCGATCCGGGCATGTTCTTCCGCATGTCGACCATGATCACTCTGGTCGGTGGCACCATGTTCCTGATGTGGCTGGGTGAACAAATCACCGCGCGTGGCATCGGCAACGGCATCTCGCTGATCATCTTCGTCGGCATCATTGCCGAGGTTCCCGCCGCGCTGGCGCAGTTCTTCGCCAGCGGACGCAGCGGTGCGATCAGTCCTGCCGTAATCGTGGGCGTGATCATCATGGTCATCGCCGTGATCACCTTTGTGGTGTTCATGGAGCGTGCCCTTCGCAAGATCCACATCCAATACCCGCGCCGTCAGGCCGGTATGAAGGTTTATGAAGGCGGCTCCAGCCACCTGCCGGTCAAGGTGAACCCGGCGGGTGTTATCCCGGCGATTTTCGCCAGCTCGCTGCTGCTGCTGCCGGTGACGATCTCGACCTTCTCGTCGGGTGCGACCAACGGACCGGTGATGTCATGGTTGCTGGCCAACTTTGGCCCCGGACAGCCTTTGTACCTGCTGTTCTTCGCTTCGATGATCGTGTTCTTTGCCTATTTCTACACGTTCAACGTGTCGTTCAAGCCGGACGATGTTGCGGATAACCTGAAGAAGCAGAACGGATTTGTGCCGGGTATCCGTCCGGGCAAGAAAACCTCGGAATATCTGGAATATGTGGTCAACCGCGTATTGGTTCTGGGTTCTGGCTATTTGGCTGCGGTTTGCCTGTTGCCGGAAATCCTGCGCGGTCAGTTTGCCATCCCGTTCTATTTCGGCGGCACCTCGGTTCTGATTATCGTCTCGGTGACCATGGACACGATCCAACAGGTTCAGAGCCATCTGCTGGCGCATCAATACGAAGGGCTGATCGAAAAGTCCCAGCTGCGCGGCAAGTCCAAGAAACGCGGCAGAAAGGGAGCTGCTCGTCGATGAACATCATACTTCTCGGCCCCCCGGGGGCAGGCAAGGGGACGCAGGCGCGTCACCTGGTTGAAACCCGCGGCATGGTGCAGTTGAGCACTGGTGACATGCTGCGCGAGGCCAAAACCTCGGGCACGGAAATGGGCCTGAAGGTTGCTGCGATCATGGACGCAGGCAAGCTGGTCACCGACGAGATCGTGATCGGTCTGATCGAAGAGAAACTGACCACCGAAAAAGGGGCAGGCTTCATCTTTGACGGTTTCCCCCGCACGCTGGCGCAGGCTGATGCTTTGGCAGCGCTGCTGACCAAGCTGGGCCAGTCCCTGCACACGGTGATCGAGATGCGTGTCGATGACGAGGCGCTGGTCGAACGGATCACGGCACGCTCGACCTGTGGCGGGTGTGGTGAGGTTTACAATGACATCACCAAACCGATCCCCGCAGACGGCAAATGCACCAATTGCGGCAAAGAAAATGACTTCCAGCGTCGCGCCGACGACAACGAAGACAGCCTGCGCACGCGTCTGATGGAATACTACAAAAAGACGTCGCCTTTGATTGGTTATTACTACGCCAAAGGCGATCTGCGCCCGGTGAACGGGTTGGCGGATATCAAAGAAGTTACCGCCTCGATCGAGGCGATTCTAGGCTGATACTCATATGGGCTTGACGCCAACGGCAAAAGCCCATATCGACCCCCATCCCTAAAGGGAATCAAGACCGCACGCGGGATTCGTCCCAATTGCCCCGACCACCTCGAATAATGCTGAACCCTCTGGCGACACTGCCACGGTAAAGCGTTGTGAAAAAAGGTTCTGGAGTTACGGAACCGCAACGAAAAGGAAAGTGACACGTGGCACGTATTGCCGGCGTAAACATCCCGACTGCAAAGCGGGTACCAATCGCCCTCACATATATCACCGGTATCGGAAACACTTCGGCCAAAGCGATCTGCGAAGCCGTAGGTATTGAAGCGCACCGTCGCGTCAACGAACTGTCCGACGCCGAAGTTCTGGCCATCCGTGAACACATCGATGCAAACTTCACCGTTGAAGGTGATCTGCGTCGTGAAGTTCAGATGAACGTCAAGCGTCTGATGGACCTGGGCTGCTATCGCGGTCTGCGTCACCGCCGCAACCTGCCGGTTCGCGGTCAGCGTACCCACACCAATGCTCGTACCCGCAAAGGCCCCGCAAAGGCCATCGCTGGTAAGAAGAAATAAGGGAGGGTCTGACCGATGGCACGTGACAAGACTCGCGTTAAGCGCAAAGAGCGTAAGAACATCGCATCGGGCGTCGCCCATGTGAACTCGACCTTTAACAACACCAAGATCCTGATCTCGGACGTACAGGGCAACGCCATTTCGTGGTCGTCTGCCGGCACCATGGGCTTCAAGGGTTCGCGGAAATCGACACCCTACGCCGCTCAGATGGCGGCAGAAGACGCAGGCAAGAAGGCGCAGGAACATGGCGTCAAGACGCTGGAAGTCGAGGTTCAGGGCCCCGGTTCGGGTCGTGAATCGGCTCTGCGTGCGCTGGCTGCCGTGGGCTTCAACATCACGTCAATCCGCGACGTGACCCCGATCGCTCACAACGGCTGCCGCCCGCCGAAGCGCCGCCGCGTCTAAGCGATTTTGAATTTGGCTGGGGCTGTGTTTCTGCACGGCCCCAGCACGTCATTTTGAACCTCGGGCGTCTGCACCTTGTTGGTCATGGGGCGCGGACAGGAATGGAGGGATTACATGATCCATAAGAATTGGGCAGAATTGATCAAGCCAACCCAGCTTGACGGCAAGCCGGGCAACGACCCTGCACGTCAGGCAACCCTGGTTGCCGAGCCGCTGGAACGTGGCTTTGGTCTGACCCTGGGCAACGCGCTGCGCCGCGTTCTGATGAGCAGCCTGCAAGGCGCGGCCATCACCAGCGTTCAGATCGACAACGTCCTGCACGAGTTCAGCTCGGTCGCGGGCGTGCGTGAAGACGTCACCGACATCATCCTGAACCTCAAAGGCGTGTCGCTGCGCATGGAAGTCGAAGGCCCCAAGCGCCTGTCGATCAATGCCAAAGGCCCTGCAGTTGTCACCGCAGGTGACATCAGCGAAAGCGCCGGTATCGAGGTTCTGAACCGCGATCACGTCATCTGTCACCTGGACGATGGCGCTGACCTGTTCATGGAACTGACCGTCAACACCGGCAAGGGTTACGTCTCGGCTGAGAAGAACAAGCCGGAAGACGCACCTATCGGCCTGATCCCGATCGACGCGATCTATTCGCCGGTCAAAAAGGTTGCCTATGACGTTCAGCCGACCCGTGAAGGTCAGGTTCTGGACTATGACAAGCTGACCCTGAAGATCGACACCGACGGCTCGATCACGCCCGAAGATGCGCTGGCCTTTGCCGCTCGTATCCTGCAGGATCAGCTGTCGATCTTCGTCAACTTCGACGAGCCGGAATCGGCTGGCCGCCAGGACGAAGACGATGGTCTGGAGTTCAACCCGCTGCTGCTGAAGAAAGTGGACGAGCTGGAGCTGTCGGTCCGTTCGGCAAACTGCCTGAAGAACGACAACATCGTTTACATCGGCGATCTGATCCAGAAGACCGAAGCCGAGATGCTGCGCACCCCGAACTTCGGCCGCAAGTCGCTGAACGAGATCAAAGAAGTGCTGTCCGGCATGGGTCTGCACCTCGGCATGGATGTCGAGGACTGGCCGCCCGATAACATCGAAGATCTGGCGAAAAAATTCGAAGACGCGTTCTAAGCGCGTCTTCCTCAATGCCCGGCCCGAAATGGGACTATCCGGGGACTATTTGGGCACTTCCGCCCCAAGGAGAGCCGGTGACACGCATCGCCGGCCAGACAAAGCAAAACGCGAAAGAAGGAACTAGAAAATGCGTCACGCACGTGGTTACCGCCGCCTGAACCGTACTCATGAGCACCGCAAGGCTCTGTTTGCGAACATGGCTGGCTCGCTCATCGAGCATGAGCAGATCAAAACAACTCTGCCCAAGGCAAAAGAACTGCGCCCGATCATCGAAAAGCTGGTCACTCTGGGCAAGCGCGGCGACCTGCACGCCCGTCGTCAGGCCGCTTCGCAGCTGAAAGAAGACAAAGACGTCGCCAAGCTGTTCGAAGTTCTGGGCCCCCGCTACGCTGAGCGTCAGGGCGGCTATGTCCGCATCCTGAAAGCTGGCTTCCGCTATGGTGACATGGCTCCGATGGCGATCATCGAATTCGTTGATCGTGACGTCGATGCCAAAGGCGCAGCTGACAAAGCGCGTGTTGCCGCGGAAGAAGCAGCAGAAGAATAAGAAAGCCCGGCTTTCTGGTCAGAACCCCTGCGTCCCTGACGCGGGGGTTTTTGTTTTGAAGCTGTGGCAGTGTCGCATTCAGGCCATTCGCGGGGGTATCCGTTGATGAAATCCCAGCCTGTACAGGCCACGCTGGATGCGGAGGACACAGGATGGCAGAAATTACCCATATACCGGCTGAATTCACCGGGCCTTCGGCCTGGACCGGCCGCGAAATGCAGGCCCGTCAAGACGAGTGGATTGTCGACCTGAGCCAATCAGAGATTGCCGATCTTGAGCAAGCCGCCCGCAGTTACCTGAATCTTGGCAAAGACATTGGCGAGATCACAAGGGCCGAGTTTCCGCTACAAAGCTTTGACAGGCATCTGCGTAGTCTCCGTGACAAGCTGATCTGTGGCGTCGGGTTTGAAGTTCTCCGCGGGCTGCCGGTCCAAGAGTATTCGCAGGAAATGGCGGCAGCGATCTTTTGTGGTGTTGGCGCCCATCTGGGCTCGGCCCGGTCGCAGAACGCTCAGGGGCACATTTTGGGACATGTGCGCGACATTGGCGCGGATGCGAACGATCCCAACACCCGGATCTACCAGACGCATGAACGTCAGACGTTCCACACGGACAGCGCCGATATCGTTGGACTGCTTTGCCTTCGCGACGCCAGGGAAGGCGGGGATTCGCTGCTGGTAAGTGCCGAAACCATCTATAACCGCATGCGCGCAGAATGCCCTGATCTGCTGGAGCGTCTGTTTGATCCAATCGCAACGGATCGACGTGGTGAAGTGCCCGAGGGCATGCAGCCCTTCATGACCATCCCCCCCTTCAGTTGGCATGCCGGCAGGCTAACCGTGTTCTACCAGCGGCAGTATATCGACAGCGCGCAACGTTTCCCCGAGGCGATGCGTCTTACCCCGGATCACGTCGCAGCACTGGACCGGTTCGATGCGCTGGCCAATGATCCAGAGCTTTTCCTGACAATGCGGCTGCAACCCGGGGACATGCAATTTGTCTACAATCACTCTCAACTGCATGACAGAACCGGGTTCGTGGATTGGCCGGACCCTGCGGCGCGGCGCCATCTGTTTCGGTTGTGGCTCTCGCCCGAAGGCGACCGCGAATTGCCCGAGGTGTTCAGGCAGCGGTATGGCACTATTGATGTCGGCAACCGGGGTGGGATCATAACCAAAGGCACAAGACTGCACGCACCGCTTGACTGACGAACCAGCAACCACGTGCTTGCATTAACCGCCGGGTAGTCGCATATCCAACGGAGTTTTGCAGGTTGAGGTATACATGCTCCGCGCGACACTTCTTGCCCTTTCAATCGCACATGCGACCATGGCCGCTGCCGAAACGCGCGTTCCGCAATCGCAGGCCGAGATATCTTTGGGATTTGCGCCGGTCGTGAAACAGGCGTCCCCGGCAGTCGTTAACATCTATGCCAAGATTGTGCGTCAGGGGCGGGCGAACCCGTTCTTCTCGGACCCGTTCTTTCAGGACTTTTTCGGCCGTGGGTTCGGCGAACCTCGGCAGAGGGTGCAAAACTCGCTGGGCTCAGGTGTGATCCTGTCGGGTGATGGCTATGTGGTGTCGAACTATCACGTGGTCGGAACAGCCACCGAGATACGTGTGGTGACAACGGACCGGCGAGAGTTCTCGGCCCAGGTGGTACTTGGCGACAAGGAAAGCGACATTGCCATCCTGCGGTTGGAGGAGGCAGAGGACCTGCCGCATCTGGACCTGCGAGACTCTGATCACGTTGAGGTTGGTGAATTGGCGCTGGCTATCGGAAACCCGTTTGGGGTGGGTCAGACAGTATCGTCAGGCATCATTTCGGGGCTGGCGCGAACCGGAACGGCCACCGGCAACGCGCGAGGGTATTTCATTCAGACCGACGCGGCGATCAATCCGGGCAATTCCGGCGGCGCGCTGATTGATGTGAATGGCGATCTGATCGGGATCAACACGTCGATCCTGACGCGATCCGGGGGATCGAATGGGATCGGGTTTGCCATCCCCGCCAATCTGGTGGCCGAGTTTCTGCGGCAGGCAAAGGCAGGGAACGACAGTTTCGTCAGCCCTTGGGCCGGGATGGCCGGGCAGCATATGAGCGCAGATATCGCTGAATCGCTGGGCCTGGCGATCCCTCTGGGTGTCGTCATATCTGACCTGCACGCTCTCAGCCCGCTGGCGGATGCCGACCTGCGCGTGGGTGATGTCGTGACACATGTCGACGGAGATGAGGTCAACTCTCCGGCAGAGATGAAGTTCCGCATGTCCGTCGCAGGTGTTGGCGGAACATCTGTTCTGACGCGCCTTCGCGGTTCGGACAGCGCCGACGTTAAGGTGGCGCTGATCAAAGCGCCGGATACGCCCGCGGCCGAGGAAACAACGCTGGGCGAAGATACCGTGATGCCAGACCTGACCGTGGCGCGCATCAACCCAAAGATGATCGCGCAGTTGGGATTGGTTCTGTCGCAAACCGGCGTGGTTGTGGTTGATCCCGGACCCTATGGCGGTCGCGCCGGATTGCGTGCCGGTGATGTGCTGATAGCCATCAATGGCGCTGACATGGACCGGTCACATGATGTGGTCAGGGCACTGACCGAGCCGGGCCGTCGCTTGAACATGGATGTGTCGCGCGGCGGACGCTCGGTTTCGTTGCGGTTCCGGCTGTGACGCATGGCTGATCTGTTCGATAACGGGTCGCCCACGCCAGCCGAGGCCCCGCATCGGCCCCTCGCGGATCGGCTGCGCCCGCAGTCACTGGCCGAAGTCATCGGGCAGGACCATGTACTGGGCCCCGAGGCGCCGCTTGGGGTGATGCTGTCATCCGGCAGCTTGTCCAGCCTGATCTTCTGGGGGCCGCCGGGGGTTGGGAAAACCACCATCGCGCGCCTTCTGGCGCAGGAAACCGATCTGCATTTCGTTCAGATCAGCGCGATTTTCACCGGTGTGCCCGACCTGAAGAAAGTCTTTGAGGCCGCCAAGATTCGGCGTCAGAACGGACAAGGGACGTTGCTGTTCGTCGACGAAATCCACCGTTTCAACAAAGCGCAGCAAGACGGGTTTCTTCCGCATATGGAGGACGGGACGATCCTGCTTGTCGGGGCCACGACCGAGAACCCCTCGTTCGAGCTGAACGCAGCTGTCCTTAGCCGCGCGCAGGTTTTGGTTCTCGAACGGCTCAGCCTTGCGGATCTGGAACGCCTGACCCAGCGCGCAGAAAAAGAACTGGGCCGAGCGTTGCCGCTGACGCCTGCGGCGCGGGATGCATTGCAGGAAATGGCGGATGGGGACGGGCGCGCGCTGCTGAACCTGATCGAACAGGTTTCGGCGTGGAAGGTTGATGCACCGCTGGACCCGGATGCGCTCTCAACGCGGCTGATGCGCCGCGCCGCAAAATACGACAAATCGGGGGACGAGCATTACAACCTGATATCGGCGCTGCACAAGTCGGTACGGGGGTCTGACCCCGATGCAGCGCTGTACTGGTTTGCGCGGATGCTGACGGGTGGCGAGGACCCGCGCTATCTGGCGCGGCGGATCACCCGCATGGCGGTCGAAGATATCGGGCTGGCCGATCCGCAGGCGCAGGCAATCTGCCTGCAATCGTGGGAAACATATGAACGTTTGGGCTCGCCCGAGGGAGAACTGGCCTTGGCGCAAGCGCTGGTCTATCTGGCCCTGGCCCCCAAATCGAACGGGGCATATGTGGGCTACAAGGCTGCAATGCGCTTGGCCAAGCAATCGGGCAGCGAACCGCCACCCAAGCATATCCTGAACGCACCGACCTCGTTGATGAAGGATCAGGGGTACGGCGCGGGTTATGCCTATGACCACGACGCCGAAGATGGGTTTTCAGGGCAGAACTATTTCCCCGATGGTATGAAGCGACCGGTTCTCTACCAACCGGTCGAGCGCGGATTCGAGCGCGAGCTGAAAAAGCGGCTGGATTATTTCGGCAAACTGCGTGCGCAGCGGAACACGGATTAGCGCGGCTTGACTCTTTGCGCGATGCGCGCGACAGACGCGCATGTTTTCTAGGGCACTGACACAGTTGCAAATCGGGCGGGTCCGCCGCACGGGGCAAGGGGTAATGGCATGAGTGGCGTACAGATGATCACCGTCGCAGAGGGCGACAGCGACCAGCGCTTGGACCGCTGGCTGCGCCGCATGTTCCCGCATGTCGGTCAGGGCCGCATCGAAAAGATGTGCCGTAAAGGAGAGCTGCGTGTGGACGGAGGCCGGGTGAAGGCCTCGACCCGGCTCGAGACCGGGCAGGTCGTGCGGGTGCCGCCGCTGCCCGATGCCGATCACAAACCTGCTGAGGTCAAACGTCGCGTATCTGACGCTGATGCGAAGATGATCCAATCCTGCGTGATCTATCGAGACGACCACATTCTGGCGCTGAACAAACCCCACGGTCTGCCGGTTCAGGGTGGCAGCGGCCAGACCCGGCATGTCGACAGCCTGTCCGAAGCCTTGCGGTTTGGCCTGGACGAAAGCCCGCGACTGGTACACCGGTTGGACAAGGACACCTCGGGCGTTTTGCTGATGGCGCGCACGCGCGAGGCCGCCAAGGGTCTGACGGCAGCGTTTCGGCACCGCAATACACGCAAGATCTATTGGGCACTGGTTGCCGGGGTGCCGACACCCTATCTGGGCGAGATCAAGACCGGGCTCGTCAAGGCTCCGGGACATGGCAAACAGGGCGAAGGTGAAAAGATGATCCCTGTGCATCTGTCCGAGGTTGACAGCACCCCCGGCGCGAAACGCGCGCATACGCTGTATGCCACGCTCTACCGGGTTGCAGGTCGGGCCGCTTGGGTCGCGATGGAGCCGGTGACCGGTCGCACCCATCAGTTGCGCGCGCATATGGCCGCGATTGGGCATCCAATCATCGGCGACGGAAAATACGGCGGGTCGGGTCAGGAAAATCTGGGCGATGGCTGGGGCGCGCAATTGGGCGGGATCATCAGCCGAAAGCTGCATCTTCACGCGCGGCGATTGTCGTTTGAACATCCGCTGACCCACAAGCCAATCACGATCACAGCACCGCTGCCAGATCACATGAAAGACAGTTGGGATACACTGGGCTGGACCGAGGATCTGGCCGCCGATGATCCGTTCGAGGCCCTGCAATGACATCACCCTTGCGGTTGGCGCTATTCGATGTGGATGGCACTCTGGTCGATAGCCAGGGCAGCATTGTTTCGGCCATGACAGCCAGCTTTACCGCGTTGTCCCTGACGCCGCCGGACAGAGAGGCGACCTTGTCGATTGTCGGCCTGTCGCTGCCGCAGGCGATTGCGCGCCTGGCGCCTGAACAAGCTGACGATGTACAAGCCCGTCTGGTCGCGGGCTATAAAGAGGCTTATCACACGCAGCGACTGGCGGACGGGGCGGCAAGCTCACCTCTCTATCCAGGTGCGCGTGAGGTGCTCGAAGCCTTGCATTCGATCCCCGAAATCCTGTTGGGCGTGGCGACCGGCAAGTCGCAGCGCGGGTTGGACGCATTGCTGGACGCCCACGATTTGGCGCATTTCTTCGTAACCCGGCAAGTCGCAGACCACCATCCGTCCAAGCCGCACCCTTCGATGATCCAGACAGCGCTGTCCGAGACCGGCGTAGCGGCCTCTGACGCGGTGATGATTGGCGACACAAGCTTTGACATGGAGATGGCCGCTGCCGCAGGGGTTGCAGCAATCGGAGTAAGCTGGGGCTATCACGACCACGCGGCCCTGACTTCCGCGGCGCATGTGGTCGACAGCTTTGACGAATTGCATAAGACGCTGAGCAAGATCTGGGAATGAGACGATGAGCGACTGGAAACCAAAACGCTTTTGGAAGACAAGTGCCGTTGTCGAGGCGGAAGGCGGCCATACGGTCGAGTTGGATGGTCGCCGGGTCAAAACACCTGCAAAGGCGGCTTTGCTCCTCCCTACCAAGGCCATGGCAGAGGCCGTAGCCGCCGAATGGGACGCTCAGGAAAAGGTGGTGGACCCGTCGACCATGCCTTTTACCCGGTCAGCTAACGCCGCCATCGACAAAGTGCGCCTTCAGCATGCCGAGGTTGCGGATATGCTGGCCGATTATGGCGATTCCGACCTGTTGTGTTATCGCGCAACCCATCCGCAAGCTTTGCAGCAGCGGCAAGCCGAACACTGGGACCCGGCGCTGGACTGGGCGGCTGAGGTGCTGAAAGCTCGTCTGTTTGCTGTGGCGGGTGTCCTGCATCAGCCGCAGTCTGCGACGGCACTGCAGAGCTTGCGGCAACAAGTTCATGCGCTGGACGCATTTCAGCTTGCGGCGTTCCATGATCTTGTCAGCTTGTCAGGCAGCCTGGTTCTGGGTTTTGCCGCAGCACATGATTGGCGCAGCGCGGACGAAATCTGGGAAATCTCGCGCCTCGATGAGATCTGGCAGATCGAACAATGGGGCCATGATGACGAGGCACAAGAGGTGGCCGAGAAAAAACGGGCGGCCTTCCTGCACGCCAAACGCTTCTTCGATCTCTCGAATTGATCCTTGCAGCCGGTTTTTTGCGCCTGACACCAAATTCCTGTGCTTTTCACCCATCGAATTACCTGATCCTGCCCTTGACGTTTGTTGATGAATGCGCCCAAACTCGGGCCACTAAAGGGGAGACACCTTTTGGGTAACCTTTCCGGCATGGGAGTGCCGGATCGAACCGCTCCTTCCGGGGTGGAAAATCAGGAAGAGGTAAAAATGAAAAAATCCGTAATCTTGGGCGCGGCAACGATTGCCGGTCTAGCCGCTGGCGCTGCTGCGGCGGGTACCGTTGACGACGTGAAAGCGCGCGGTAAGCTGAACTGCGGTGTGACCACCGGTCTGGTCGGTTTTGCTGCACCCGACGCCAATGGCGAGTGGAAAGGCTTTGACGTTTCGCTGTGCCGCGCTGTTGCTGCCGCTGTTCTGGGCGATGCAAATGCCGTTGAATTCATTCCAACCACCGGCAAGACGCGCTTTACTGCGCTGGCTTCGGGTGAGATCGACATGTTGGCCCGTAACACCACCTGGACCTTCAGCCGCGACGTCGACCTGAAGTTCGAATTTGTCGGCATCAACTATTATGACGGTCAGGGCTTTCTGGCGCCCAAAGCGCTGGGCGTAAGCTCGGCCAAGGAACTGGACGGTGCGACCGTTTGCGTTCAGACCGGCACCACGACCGAACTGAACCTGGCGGATTTCTTCCGCTCGAACAACATCAGCTATGAACCGGTTCCGGTTGAAACAAACGCTGAAGGTCAGCAGCAGTATCTGGCTGGCGCATGTGACGTTTACACCACCGACGCATCGGGCCTGGCCGCAACTCGCGCCACGTTCGAAAACCCCGGTGACCACGTTATTCTGCCCGAAATCATCTCGAAAGAGCCGCTGGGCCCGCTGGTCCGTCACGGTGATCACGAGTGGGGTGACGTTGTTCGTTGGACCCTGAACTCGCTGATCTCGGCAGAAGAGCTGGGTGTCACCTCGGTCAATCTCGAAGAGATGGCAGGCAATGCCGACGCAAACCCGGAAATCAAGCGTCTGCTGGGCGTTGAAGGTACTCTGGGCGAGATGCTGGGACTGGACGCTGACTGGGCCGCACGTGCGATCGCCGCAGACGGCAACTATGGCGAAGTCTTTGCCAAGAATATCGGTGAGGAAACTCCGATCGGTCTGGCGCGTGGTCTGAACGCTCAGTGGACCGACGGCGGCCTGCTGTATTCGCCGCCTTTCCGCTAAGATGGACAGAAAAGGGCGCGGGGCAACCTGCGCCCTTTTTTCTAAACAGAATGCTACGGGCTGCTCAAGAGCGGGGAAAACCTCGCCGGTAATGTAGCGCTCGAAAAGCACGGGGATTCCAAAATATGTCAACTATGACTGACCCACCGAAAGCAGACTTTCGGTTGTCTATGCTCATAAACGACACCCGCTATCGCTCACTGACATTTCAGGTGATCGCGGCCGTCGTTATTGCGCTTAGTATCTGGTATCTGGGTAACAACCTGATCCAGAACCTTCGGGCCGCAGGCCTCAACATCTCTTATTCTTTCCTGGGTGATCCTGCCGGGTATGATATCAACCAGGTTCTGGTGGAATACGACAGCCAGTCGTCGCATGCGCGCGCGGCTGTCGTTGGGCTTCTGAATACTCTGCTGGTGGCGTTTCTCGCCTGTATCACTGCGACGTTTTTTGGAGTGATCGCCGGTGTCCTGCGCCTGTCGAACAACTGGCTCGTCTCGAAACTGATGGCAGTATATGTCGAGATCTTCCGGAACATTCCGGTTCTGATCTGGATCATCATCATTTTCACCATCATGACGGCGGTGCTTCCTGGACCGCGGGCCTTCCGGGGTGACAATCCGACCTCCAGCATGGTTCTGGATCTTTTTGCGTTCACGAACAGGGGTGTATACATTCCCCGTCCTGACCTCACCAACGGGTTCTTCAGTTCAACTTTCCTGAACTGGGTTCTGGTCCTCGTCGTTTTGGTTGGGTCCTGGTTTGTTTCCAAGGAAATCGAAAAACGCGCGACACTGAAACAAGAGGAAACGGGTGAGCGTCCAAAGACGCTGCTGCCAAAATTGGCGGTCTGGCTGGTGCCCTTCGTGATCCTCATGTTCCTGATGGGCCTGACTTGGAATGTCCCCGAACTGAAAGGCTTTAACTTCAGCGGTGGCATCAAGGTCGGTGGTCCTCTGATCGCATTGTGGTTCGCACTGTCGATCTACACCGGTGCCTTTATCGCGGAAAACGTCCGCGCGGGCATTCAGGCCATTTCGAAAGGCCAGACCGAGGCGGCTGCTGCTCTTGGTTTGCGTCCGAGCCGGATCATGAATCTGGTGATCCTGCCGCAGGCTTTGCGGGTGATTATCCCGCCGCTGATCTCGCAGTATCTGAACATCACCAAGAACTCCTCGCTTGCGATCGCGGTTGGCTATGCGGATATCACCGCCACGCTGGGCGGTATCACGCTGAACCAGACTGGTCGCGCGATTGAATGTGTGCTGTTGCTGATGTTGTTCTATCTGACAGCTTCACTGCTGATCTCGATGGTGATGAACATCTACAACGCATCCGTCAAGTTGAAGGAGCGCTGAGCCATGGCTGATCAATCAACAAACCCGATCGCATTTGTGGCCGATGGCACCATCCCTCCGTCGCCACCCCCGGCAAACGAAACCGGAATCGTCAAATGGCTGCGCGAGAACCTGTTCTCGGGCGCGACGAACACGATCCTAACAGTGCTCTCGCTGGTGCTGATCTACCTCGTTTTGAAGAACACACTGCCGTGGATTCTGAATGGGGTTTGGAATGCCAACTCGTTGGCCGAATGCCGTGAGATTTTGGCAGGTAAAACTGGGGCCTGTTTCGCCGTTCTGACGGAGCGCTGGCCGCAGCTGATCTACGGGTTCAAATACCCGGATGAGGCCTACTGGCGCCCCAATCTGGCGTTTGTGCTGATGCTGGTTGCGTTTGCGCCGGTCCTGTTCTTCGACCTGCCGCGCAAGCTGCTGATCTTCACTGCACTCTATCCCTTTATCGCCTTCTGGCTGATCTGGGGGGGCACCATTCTGGTTCCCATCGTTGCACTTGTGGGCTGTGTCGCAGCAGGTGCAGTGTTCCAGAAACTTGGCCGGAACAGCTTTGCGGCTGGCTTTTTCGGGGCGATCATTGTCGCCTTGATCATCTGGAATGTTGGCGGGGCTCTGATCCCCGAGGATGCCAACGAAGGCGCCATGCTTACCGCCGTTCCCAGTCGTGATCTTGGCGGGTTCATGCTGAACATGATGCTGGGTGTTACCTGTGTGTCGTTGTCGATCCCTCTGGGCATTGCGTTGGCACTGGGCCGTCAGTCAGACATGCCGCTGATCAAGTGGGTCTGCGTCATCTTCATCGAATTCGTGCGCGGTGTGCCTCTGATCACGCTGCTGTTTGTGGCTTCGGTGATGCTGGCCTATTTCTTCCCGCCTGACAGCACGGTGGACCTGTTCCTGCGCGTCGTGATCATGATCACAATGTTCTCGGCCGCCTATATCGCCGAGGTGATCCGCGGCGGTCTGGCAGCGCTTCCGCGCGGACAGTACGAAGCAGCAGATAGTCTGGGTCTGGATTACCCGCAGGCGATGCGGCTGATCATCCTGCCGCAGGCTCTGAAGATCTCGATCCCCGGCATCGTGAACGTGGCCGTTGGCCTGTTCAAGGACACCACACTGGTTTCGGTCATTTCGATGTTCGATCTGGTGGGCATGATCCGGGGCCCCATCCTGGCGTCGACCGAATGGAACGGCGTCTATTGGGAGCTTCTGGGCTTTGCCGCGCTTCTGTTCTTCGTCGTCTGTTACGGCATCTCTCAATATTCCCAGTGGCTCGAGCGTCGCCTTGCCACGGATCATCACTAAGGAGTTCAACACATGTCTGAACTTGCAGTAGAACGCGAAATCGATCGCTCGAAAATGCAGGTGAGCGACGAGGTCGCCATCGAAATCAACGGCATGAACAAGTGGTACGGATCGTTCCACGTGCTGCGTGACATCAATCTGACCGTCAATCAGGGCGAGCGGATCGTGATCGCGGGGCCGTCCGGATCGGGTAAGTCCACCCTGATCCGCTGCCTGAACGCGTTGGAGGAACACCAGCAGGGTACAATCGTTGTGGATGGGACCGAGCTGTCGAATGACCTCAAGAACATCGACAAGATCCGGTCCGAGGTTGGCATGGTGTTCCAGCACTTCAACCTGTTCCCGCACCTGACCATTCTGGAAAACTGCACGCTGGCCCCGATCTGGGTGCGCAAAACGCCCAAGAAAGAGGCCGAAGAGCGCGCGATGCACTTCCTGGAAAAGGTGAAAATTCCGGATCAGGCGTTGAAATACCCGGGACAGCTGTCCGGTGGTCAGCAACAGCGTGTGGCGATTGCCCGCTCACTTTGCATGATGCCCCGGATCATGTTGTTCGATGAACCGACATCGGCGCTGGACCCCGAGATGATCAAAGAGGTGCTCGACACCATGATCGAACTGGCCGAGGAAGGCATGACCATGTTGTGCGTGACCCACGAGATGGGCTTTGCCCGCCAGGTCGCCAACCGCGTGATCTTTATGGATGCCGGTCAGATCGTGGAACAGAATGAACCCGAAGAGTTCTTCAACAACCCGCAGAGCGAACGGACCAAGCTGTTCCTCAGCCAAATCCTGGGGCACTGATCTCAGCGTACCCAAGCAAGGGCGGGGCTTCGGTCCCGCCTTTTTCTATTCCAGCATCTCACGCGGGATGGCAAAGCCCAGGACCTCGCCGCTCCGCCATTTGACATGGGTCCAGTCGTCGATATCAAAGCGGATCACGGTCGTCGCGCAGGTTGGGTAATCTTGGAACCGCACGTGGTGCGGCGCCTGCTGCGCCAGACGGAAGGCAAAGTCAGCAATGCCCGGGTTGTGACCCAGCATCAGTACGATCCTGCCCTCGGCACTGGACAATTCGGCCATCATGTCGTTGGCGTCCGCGTGGTAAAGCGCGCGGCGAAAGCTGACATTGTCCGCTTGTAGCCCCATCCGATCCCAGGTCTCTCGCGTGCGGGTCGCCGATGAGCTCAGCACTTCGTCCGGCAGCCAGTTGTTCTCGCGCAGCCAATCCGCAATCGCCGGGGCCGAGGCGCGGCCGCGCTTGTTCAGAGGGCGGTCATGATCGGTAAGATCGAAGTTGTTCCAACTGGATTTGGCATGGCGGGTCAGGATCAGAGTGCGGGTCATGACGGATGGAACGCTTTCATGTGATGCGCGGATTGTTCGGCCATCCGTTCGGCACCCTCGCTGAGCGGGCAGGACAGCCGCGCAAGGCAGCCGCCGGTCATGCAAACCTGCCCTGCGTCAGTGGACAAATGACGATGGCAGGCATCGACGTCGTAGAAGCCATGTGCATTCAGCGCGCCCACGGGGCAGGTGCTGGTGCAAGGGGCAGGGCAGGTGGTGCAAGGAGACTCTGCACGCGGGTGGTCGACGTCGAATTCCTCGTCGAAATGCAGCGCGCCGCGAAACGAGATCATCATGCCCACCTGGTCATGCACCAGCGCCCCCACCGGGCTGCTGAACGTCCGCCCGGACTTGAACGCCCAGTCGATGAAAGGTTCGTATGGCGGGCCGCCGAAGGGAAAGTACGCATGTGCGCCCAACTCGGCGGCAAGGGAACCCACAACACGTTTGGACCATCTGTCCACCGGGTCGGGCTGCCCGTCCAGCCATTCCTCCGACGATTTCAGAACGGGCCAGAAGGCCGGGCCAGCGCCGACAAGGATCAGGGTGCCACCGTCGAGTTGTTTGGCGCTTGTCAGCCGTGGCAGAAGCGCGCCCATAACGATCAGACCAGCATCCTGCACGGCGCGTTCAATTTGAGCGTAGGTTACATCGGTTGCGGGGTCGAGTTGGTTTGCCATGCTGCTTCCCCCATCAATGCTCAGTCAGGTCGGATCAACGAACCTGCGCCGTGGTCGGTGAACAGCTCCAACAGGACCGCGTTGGCCGCGCGCCCGTCCAGGATCACAACCGCGCGTACGCCGGAATGCAGCGCATCAAGCGCGGTTTCCGTTTTCGGGATCATGCCGCCAGCGATGGTTCCATCCATCGTCATTTCGCGGATCTGTCCGGCGGTAAGTTCGGTGACAACATCGCCTGCCGCGTTCTTGACACCCGAAACGTCCGTCAGCAGCAGCAGGCGATCCGCTTTCAACGCCGAGGCGACCGCTCCTGCGGCGGTATCACCGTTGACGTTGAACGTCTCACCCTCGGCACCAGCGCCGAGGGGGGCAATCACCGGAATGACGTCATGCGCAAACAGATCATGCAGGATTTTCGGGTCCATCTGTGAGGGTGCGCCCACAAATCCCAGCGAGGGATCGGCCTGTTCACACAACATCAGGTTGGCGTCCTTGCCCGACAGTCCAATTGCGGTTCCGCCCTGTGCGTTGATCGCCTGAACAATGCGTTTGTTGACCAGGCCGGACAGAACCATCTCGACCACTTCGACCGTCGCCTGATCGGTGACGCGCTTGCCGTTCACAAATTCAGACTGGATATCCAGCTTGTCCAGCATCGCATTGATCATGGGGCCGCCGCCATGCACGATCACCGGGTTTACTCCGACCTGCCGCATCAGCACGACATCGCGCGCAAAGCTCTCCATCGCAGCGTCGCTGCCCATGGCGTGCCCGCCCAGCTTGATGACGACGATCGCACCATCATAGCGTTGCAGATATGGCAAGGCGCTGTTCAAGGTTGCGGCGGTGGCGATCCAGTCCCGGTTCATGTCTCTTGTCTTCATGGCTGCTGTCCCTCTGACATTCCGTGTTAGGACCTTTGGAGAGTTCTGCCAAGACTTGATCGTGGTAATGGTCGCTCTCAATGATCCGTAGCGGCCGGACAAGTTCGCTAACGGTGCGTTTGGCTCATTCCAGATGCGCGATGATGGATCGTAGGCTCGGGATGCCATCGCCTTTTTCGGACGAGGTCAGTACGATTTCCGGGAATGCCGCTGGGTGTTTCGACAAAGCGCTGCGCACCTGATCCAATACCTTTGCACGGTCATTGGCTTTGACCTTGTCGGCCTTGGTCATCACGCATTGAAAAGTTACGGCGCTGGTATCCAGCAGTTTCATGATCTCGTCGTCCACAGGCTTTACCCCGTGGCGCGAGTCGATCAAGACAAATGCCCGGCGCAAAGTCTGGCGACCGCTGAGGTATTGCTTCAACAATCGCTGCCATTTCTCGACCACTTTGACCGGCGCGTTGGCATAGCCATAGCCGGGCAGGTCCACCAGATACAGCTCGGGGCCTTGGGTGAAAAAGTTGATCTCTTGCGTGCGGCCCGGCGTGTTGGAGGCGCGCGCCAATCCTTTGGTGCCGGTCAGCGCGTTGATCAGGCTGGACTTGCCCACGTTCGAGCGCCCGGCAAAGCAAACCTCCAACCGATCAGGGGCAGGCAGACCGGTCATCGCAACTACGCCTTTGACGAACTCGGACGGACCCGCAAACAGTTTGCGCCCGGTTTCCAGTGCGAATGGGTCTGGCTCTTGCACCAATGGAAAGCGAAGCGTGGTCATAGCAATTGAACCTTGTCGCCAGTTGTGATGGTGCCGCCCTGCAAAACTTCGGCATAGACGCCGAAATCCTGGTGGCCCCAGCTTTGCAACGCGCCCAGCGTGTCTGCATCCCGCTTTCCCGTATCCGGGTTTGCGGTAGTTGCCAGGCAGCGGGTGATGCGTTCGCGCACGTGAAGGACGGTTTCGCCGATCTGAACATCGCGCCCGATCCAGTCAAACTCCTCCCACAGGGGCATGCCATCGAACCAGATGTTTCCCCGCCAGCGATGGATCGAGAGGTCCTGCCCCAACCTTTGCGAAACGGCGCGATGAGAGGCCATGTTGCACAAGCTGATCGAGGGGAAATCGCTGTCGGTCATACCGCGACCCGGAGCCCGAACAATTCGGGCCGACGCGGCCCTGTCGTCCGGCATCAGCGGCGTGACCCAATCCAGAAAAACATCCTGTTCGGTATCTGGCCGGAACGTCAGGTCGGGCCGGTTCGGGTGGCTCAGCGTGACCTGATCACCGCTCAGTTGTGCTGAAATCGCCATCAACTCCGGCGCTTTTGCACCTCGGCTGAAATTGACGCAGGGCACCCATTCTGATCCGTCCGCCTTTGACGCCTCATGCGCGACGGCCCAAACGCGATCCCCGGGCATGGTCTGCCCGGGGATCACGGTTACATCACTGAGGGTTTCGCGCCCGTGGCTTTTGATCGGATGCCGACACAGGCTTGTGACTTTGCCGCTCATTGGTCATCCGTCTTGGGCTTGCGCTTGAAGCTGGACCTGATGTTGCCAAACACATCGGGCTTGTAACCTTGGCTGCGCATGATCAAGTACTGCTGCGTGAACGTGATCGTGTTGTTGGCGATCCAGTAGACCACCAGCCCGCTGGCAAAGCTGCCCAGCATGAACATAAACACCCATGGCATCCATGCAAAGATCATCGCCTGCGTCGGATCGGTTGGTGCCGGGTTCAGTTTCTGTTGCAGCCACATCGAGATACCCAGCAGGATTGGCAGTATGCCCAGGAAGATCAGCGCCATGAACGTTTCCGGTTGAGGACCGGCCCAGGGCAGCAAGCCAAACAGGTTCATGATCGAGGTTGGGTCAGGCGCGCTGAGATCCTGGAACGGGCCAAACCACGGGGCCTGACGCAGTTCGATGGTGACAAAGATCACCTTATACAGCGAGAAGAAGATCGGGATTTGCATCAGGATCGGCAGACAGCCCGCAGCGGGGTTCACCTTTTCCTTCTTGTAGAGCTCCATCATGCCCTGCTGCATTTTCTGGCGGTCGTCGCCAGCGGCTTCTTTCAGGGCCTCCATCTGCGGCTGGAGTTCCTTCATCTTCGCCATCGAGACGTAGGATTTGAACGCCAGCGGGAACAGGATTGCCTTGATGATCAGCGTCAGGCCGATGATGGACCAGCCCATATTGCCGATCAGAAGGTTGATGTTATGCAGCAGCCAGAAGATCGGCTTGGTCAGGAAAAAGAACCAGCCCCAGTCGATGCTGTCGATGAACTTCTGAACACCTTCCGACTGATACTCGCGAATGGCTTCCCATTCCTTTGCACCGGCAAACAGGCGGGTTGTGACTTCGGCGGTTTCACCCGCTGCGATCGTCAGTGTAGGAAGAACGGTTTCGGTCTGATAGATTTTGCGGCGGGCATCGTATTTGGCCGCAGCCTTGAACGCCGATCCCGGCTCGGGGATCAGAGTGGTCATCCAGTAGTGATCGGTGAAGCCGATCCAGCCGTCCTCCTTGACCTGATAGACCTCGGCTTGGGCGCGCTCGTTGGGGTCGATGTCGAAATCGCGCACATCACCGTAATCGATCTCGGCCAGGGTGTCGTCTGCCATGCCGATCACGCCTTCATGCAGGATGAAGAAGTTCTTCAGGCCTGGCAGATCGCCATCCTCACCGATGCCATGGCGGGCCAGAATGCCGTAGGGTGCCATGCCAACTTCGGCTTGGGTGGCGTTTTCGACAGATTGGGTCACCGAGAACATGTAGTTCTCGTCTACCGAAACCGTGCGGCGGAATGTCAGGCCGTTGCCATTGTCCCACGCAAGGGTGATCGGGCTGTCGACGCCAAGGGTTTCGCCCTGTTCCAGTGTCCAAAGCGTGTTGGGTCCCGGGACGTCTGTGCCACTCAAGCCTGCGCCGGGGGCCCAACCATAAAGCGCGTAATAGGCTGAATCCGATCCGACGGGCGACAGAAGCTCGACAATTGGGGCGTCTTCGGCCAGCGAGACCTTGTAGTCTTTCAGGAACAGCTCATCAATGCGGCCACCCGACAGCGACAGGCTGCCGGACAGGCGTGGGGTATCGATCTGCACGCGCGGGGCTTGCGCCTCTGGCTCAACTTCCGTCGCTGCGGCTGTTGCCTCGCCGACGGTTGTGGTATCCGCGCTGGGCGTCTGGACCTCGGTTTCGCCCGTGGCGCTGATCTCGGCTATATCGGGGGCCGTGGTTTGCTCCGGCGGAGGGAACAGCACGAACCACACGAGGATCACCAGAAAGCTGAGTGCGGTTGCGAGGATGAGGTTCTTATTCTGATCGTCCATCGGGGACAGCCACCTTGCGCAGTGAAAGACACCCGGTGGGTTCAACAGAGTGCAGCCCCAAAGGTCAAGTGGAATCGCCCGCAAAACGCGCAAGACACCGGGTTCCGCTGCGGTGAATTGTACAATTCACCCGGTTTTGCCTCCGATCCTGGGTGCGCCTGCCAGCTTTGCGCGATGCGCGGCTATCCAATCCAGCGTTTTGTCGAATGGCATCGGCTTGCCAAGACCAAATCCCTGCACATGATTGGCACCCAGCTGCGCCATCAGCGCATGTTCGCCTGCGGTTTCTACACCTTCGGCCAAAGTCTCGAGGTTCAGGCGCTCTGCCATGGTTAGAATGGCGCTGACAAGCTGTTGCTGGCTTGGGTCCTGATCCGCTTTGGCCACAAAGGTCCGGTCAATCTTGATACGAGACACATCGAACCGCTTGATCGATGCGATCGACGCGTGGCCGGTTCCGAAATCATCCAGATCAATGCAGCAACCCAAGGCCGCCAACCCAGTAACATTCCGGGTGATGACATCGTCGGGGCGTCGTGAAAAGACGGTTTCCAGAATTTCAACCGCCAGACGGTCCGGTGTCAGGTCGAACTGATCCAGCTCCCATTTGAGGCGGTCGATCAGGCCCGGGTTACGCAACTCGTCGGACGAGAAGTTCACGCCGATCCGGGGAACGATCACGCCAGCGGTATCCCAGGCATGTATGGCAGCGAATGCGTGGTGCCGGATGACCTGGCCCAGCCGCTCCATCAGATCCGCCTGTTCCGCAAAGGGCAAGAATACCTGCGGTCCCATTATGCCCTTTGTAGGGTGTTCCCAGCGGGCCAGCGCCTCGAACCCGGTGATGTTTCCGGTATCGGTTGATATCTGGGGTTGGAACCAGGGGCGGATCTCACCAGTGTCCAGCGCGGTGACAAAATCCTTGCGCAGATTGGCGCGGACCAGGGTGCGTCGACGCGTTTCCGTGGAAAAGGCGCGAATCGTTGATGGCCCGTTTCTCTGCGCCTCTGCCAGCGCGGCGGTGGCGGCATCGACCCAGTCATCTGCGCCACCTTCAGGCAGGCCCGACAGCAGGCAAAAGCCAATCGAGCAGGACAGATACACACTGGTTCCGTTCAGCTGAAACGGTTCTTCGACCGCGTTCTGGACGCGACCCGACATCTGCACGCAGGCTTCCAGATCAAGCTGGGCCGAGGGGGTCAGGCCAATCAGAAACCGATTTTGACTGGTTTGCGCGAACAGGTCCTGATTGCGGATCATGGCCAGAATGCGATCGCCGAACTGCAACGCAACATGGTTCGCCGCCGCCTGACCATGCAGATCCAGAATACCGGCAAAATCGTCAATCGAAACGGCAACACAGGCTGCGTTCTGGCCGGAATTTCTGGCCTCGGTCAGTATGGTGCGCATTTCATCCATGAATACATCAACTGGAACGGACCCGCTGGGGCGCGCGCCTGTGACGGTGGCCTTCATCGATTGGCCACCCGCAATACCCAGCACCGCAAGAGCCAGCGGCAGCCCGAGCGCGGTACCCATCAGCGCAACCTCGCCCCCCAGCCAGAAGGCAGACAGGCAGGCGGCGGGCACGAAGGCCAATGCCGGAGGACCCGTTAGGCCAAGGCGCAGCGCTTCGAGAATTCGTTCAACGGTAAGATTTGTCCGCATCGGTTTTACGGCCTTCGACTTGGGCAGAGATTGCTTGGGTCGACCGTAGGAAACCAATCTGAGTCAGACGTTAACGCAAATCAGGAATTTCCCCTGAATTTTCGTCTATTTTGCTGGGACTTAACGAAAGATTTGCAAAATCGAACAGTTTCGGGTCCAGCAGATGCGATGGGCGTGCGTTGGTCAGGGCGCGGAACATGACCTGGCGCCGTCCGGGAGAGTTCTTTTCCCACTGGTCGAGAATCTGTTTGACCTGCTGACGTTGCAGCCCGTCCTGACTGCCGCACAGATCGCAGGGAATGATCGGGTAGTTCATCGCCTTGGCGAATTTCTCGCAATCCGCCTCGGCCACATGGGCAAGTGGACGGTAGACAAACAGATTGCCCTCTTCGTTGACCAGTTTGGGTGGCATGGTCGCAAGACGTCCTCCGTGGAAGAGGTTCATGAAGAACGTCTCGAGAATATCGTCGCGGTGATGGCCCAGAACGACGGCCGAGCATCCTTCTTCCCGCGCGATACGATAGAGGTTGCCACGTCGCAGGCGCGAACACAGCGCGCAATATGTCCGCCCTTGCGGGACCTTGTCGACAACGACGGAATAAGTGTCCTGATATTCGATCCGATGGGGGACGCCCATGCGTTCAAGAAATTCGGGCAGCACCGTGGCGGGAAAGCCCGGCTGGCCCTGATCCAGATTGCAGGCCAGAAGTTCGACCGGCAACAACCCGCGCCATTTCAGCTCGTGCAGTACCGCCAGCAGGGTATAGCTGTCCTTGCCTCCCGATAAACACACCAACCAGCGCGGCGGCTTACCACCTTTGTCGTGCGCAGACGGATCCACCATCCCGTAATGCTCGATGGCTTCGCGGGTCTGGCGCACAATGCGTTTGCGCAGCTTTTTGAACTCGGTCGTCGAAGGCGCGCCGTTAAAAAGCGGGTGGATATCGTCTGTGTCGTCAAACATGTGCTGGCCCTACAGGACTTGGGGATACCGGGCAAGAGCGGCCTCAGTCGCCGCAGCAATCCTTGGGAACGGGATCATAGCCATCACCGCCCCAGGGATGGCAGCGCCCGATGCGTTTGGCGGCCAGCCATGCGCCCTTGATCGCGCCGTGCTTTTCCAACGCCTCAAGTGCGTAGGCCGAACAGGTCGGTTGATACCGGCAATTGAACCCGACCCAGGGGCTAAAGATCAGACGGTAGGCGCGGACGGGAAGGGCGAAGAGTTGCGCAAGCAGGGTCATTTCCGATCACCGTGGATCTTGCGCAAGGCATAGCGAAGATCGTCCAGCAGGGCCGGGAATGCGCGCGCTGCTGTCACCTCGGCGCGACCGATCAGCACGTAGTCCCAGCCATCCTGCCCTTGGGCCGTCAACACGGCCCGAGCCGCCTCGCGCAATCTGCGTTTGGCGCGGTTACGCGCGACTGCGTTGCCGACCTTCTTGGAGCAGGTAAAGCCAACGCGAATCCCCGCAGGCTCATCTGGTGTGCGCTTTCGCGCCTGTACCATCATGGAAGAGGTGCCCTGCCGACGTGCCCGGGCGGCTTTCAGAAAATCGGATCGTTTTTTTAGAACCGTCAGAGCAACAGGTGCGCAAACGGACGCCGCCGGGGGCGTTTCCCGGGGTTGGTTGATACCATCCTCAGGGGCCTCCGGCGGCGTCATGTTCATAACCTGAAAGGTCGGGCGCTCTTACGCGCTCAGCGACTTGCGGCCGCGGGCGCGGCGTGCGTTCAGGATCTTGCGGCCGGCTTTGGTAGCCATGCGCGCGCGGAAACCGTGGCGGCGTTTGCGAACCAGGTTCGAAGGCTGATAGGTGCGTTTCATCGCTCCGTCTCCAATCTATAGCGGTCGGGTGCGGCGCGGATTCGCCTGGCCCTAGTATTCGAAGCCCGTCCTCTACTGCTAAGCTTGGGGTAAGTCAAACCCTATCGCCGGGGATTTCGCGTCTTTTGCAACAATTCTGTAACCCCACAGAGCAAAAGGTTTCAGAATCCCGGTTTGATGCCCCGATCCCTCACATTCTCGGCCACAAAGTTCAAGGCCGCGTGAGGCCCCTGTTGGAAACCGGCGCAACAGCGCATGTTGGGGTCGAAATGAAGCAAACAGATGCGAATGATCAGATGAGTGATACCTCACAGGCCCCGCGCACCGGGTTTGCGCGGCATGTCCCATTGGCCATCATCCTTGCCGTTGCCTTGGTGGGGTTCTTCACGTTGGGGGACTATCTGACGTTTGAGACGCTGCGTGATAACCGCGAGGCGCTGCTGGGCCTGCGCGATTCTCACTATTGGGCGATGGTGGCCACGTTCGTTGCGATCTACATCGTGATCGTGGCGTTTTCGCTGCCGGGCGCTGCGGTAGCCTCGATGACCGGCGGGTTCTTGTTCGGCCTGTTTGCGGGTACGGTTTTCAATGTCTTTGCAGCGACGGTCGGCGCTTCGGCGATATTCCTGGCTGCGCGCTGGGGCCTGGGTGCATCGCTGACCGCCAAGCTTGAAGCCTCGGAAGGCACCGTCAAGAAGCTCAAGGAAGGTTTGCGCGAGAATGAGATTTCGGTTCTCTTCCTGCTGCGCCTCGTTCCGGTGGTGCCGTTTTTCGTCGCTAACTTGGTGCCTGCGCTGGTCGGTGTGAAGTTTCGCAATTTTCTGCTGACAACCGCGCTGGGCATTATTCCGGGTGGGATCGTCTACACCTGGATCGGCGTAGGCTTGGGTGGCGTGTTCGACAGGGGCGAAACGCCCGACGTTTCCCTTCTGTCGGAGCCCTTTGTCATCGGTCCGATTCTGGGCTTGTGCGCCTTGGCCGCGTTGCCGATTGTCATCAAATCCATCCAAGGCAAGAAGGGCGCCTGATCCATGACAGAGCTGAAAACCGATATCCTGGTGATCGGAGCCGGGTCGGGCGGGCTGTCCGTCGCAGCGGGGGCCAGCCAGATGGGGGCCGATGTCGTGCTGCTGGAAGGGCACAAGATGGGCGGCGACTGCTTGAACTTCGGCTGTGTGCCCTCGAAGGCGCTGATTGCAAGCGGCAAGGCGGCCTATGCACAATATCATTCGTCGGCGTTTGGAGTTGCGGATGTTACGCCGCAGGTCAGCTATGACTCCGCCAAGGATCATGTGCAGGACGTGATCGCTCAGATCGAGCCGATGGACAGTCAGGAGCGGTTCGAAGGGTTCGGAGTCAGGGTAATCCGGGAATACGGTACGTTTATCTCGGCATCGCAGGTTCAAGCCGGAGATCACGTGATCACGGCGCGGCGGGTTGTCATTGCCACAGGGTCATCGCCTCTGGTACCGCCGATCCCCGGTCTGGACAATGTCCCATACTACACCAACGAATCCATTTTCGACCTACGCGACAAGCCCGAGCATCTGTTGATCATCGGCGGCGGACCAATCGGCATGGAAATGGCGCAGGCGCATATTCGTCTGGGCTGCAAGGTTACCGTCATCGAAGGGATGCAGGCGCTGGGCAAGGATGACCCCGAGGCAGCGGCCATCGTGCTTGACGCCCTGCGCGCCGAAGGTGTCGCGATCCACGAACAGGCAATGGTCGCTCAGATCCGCGGGTCCGAGGGCACCATCGAAGTGGTCACCGAGACGGGAGAGATTTTTGCTGGCTCGCACCTGCTGATTGCGGCTGGCCGCAAAGCTAATATCGACCGCTTGAACCTCGAAGCGGCAGGTATCGAGCGGACAAGAAACGGGATCAAGACCGACGACGCCTTGCGAACCACAAATCGCAAGATCTATGCGATCGGCGATGTTGCGGGTGGGCTGCAATTCACCCATGTGGCCGGGTACCATGCAGGGATCATCATCCGCTCGGCCTTGTTTGGGTTGCCCTCAAAGGCCAAGACCATGCACATTCCATGGGCCACCTATACTGACCCGGAACTGGCGCAGGTTGGCCTGACCGAGGCGCTAGCGCGCGCGAAACATGGTAACAAGTTGGAGATCGCGCGTTTCGACTATCACCACAATGACCGCGCCATAGCCGAGCGTAAAACCAAGGGGTTCATCAAAGTCATGGTCGTCAAGGGCCGCCCTGTTGGGGCTACAATCGTAGGGCACCAGGCGGGCGAATTGATCAACTTGTGGTCGCTGGCCTTGGCCAATAACCTGAAGATGGGCCAGGTCGCGGCGATGGTTTCCCCCTATCCGACGATCGGAGAGCTTAACAAACGCGTTGCGGGTGCCTATTTCTCGCCAAGGCTGTTTGAGAATCAGACGGTTAAGAATGTGGTCAGGTTCGTCCAGCGCTGGATCCCCTGATCGGAAAGGGAGAGCAGATTGAACTCGCTGTCAGGCCGATTTCTGATCCTGACCACGGTCTTCGTGATGTTGGCCGAGATTTTGATCTTTGTCCCCTCGATTGCGCGTTTTCGCGAGGATTTTCTGCAAAACCGACTGGAGCGCGCGCAGATTGCCTCGCTCGCCTTGCTCGCTGATGACATGCTGGCCGAAGAGCTTGAGGCCGAACTGCTGGAAAACGCCGGCGTCTACAACGTTGTCCTGAGGCGTGATGAGGTTCGGCAACTGATGCTGTCTTCGCCGATCCCTGAACAGATCGTCAAAACCTATGATCTGCGCGATGCCGGGCCGATGGTACTGATACGCGACGCGATGATCCGGTTCTTTACCGTCGAGAACGAGGTCATCCGTGTCATTGGTGAGCCGGTCAAAGGCGCGGGACTGCTGATCGAGGTCACCATCGATAGCGCGCCTCTGCGAATGGCGATGACCGACTACGGCCTGCGCATCCTGGGCCTGTCCTTTGTCATTTCGATTATCACCGCGTTCTTTTTGTTCCTTGCGGTTCGGGTTGTTCTCGTCCGTCCGATCAAAGGTGTTGTTGGCTATATGCAACGCTATGCCAGTGCGCCGGAAGATGCTCGGGGGGTGATCTCTCCCAACTCCAAAGTGACCGAGCTGCGTGAGGCCGAAGAAGCACTGAAAACGCTGCAAACGGACTTGACCCAGGCTCTGAAACAGCGCGAGCGATTGGCACAGCTTGGCGGCGCAGTGGCCAAGGTCAGCCACGACCTGCGCAACATCCTGACCTCGGCGCAACTGTTCACCGACCGGATCGAGGCCAGCGACGACCCGCTGGTTCGGCGCATGGCGCCAAAGCTGGTAAATTCGATCACGCGTGCGGTGTCGCTGTGTGAAAGCACACTGGCTTTTGGGCGCGCGGAAGAGCCCGCCCCGACGCTCACCATGGTGCGCCTACGCGATATCGCGGCGGACGTCGCCGCCAGCGAGCAGCTGGCGGTCGCGGACGCTTGCGTCGAAATTCGCAACGATGTTCCCGAGGACATGGTCGCCCGCGCCGATCCCGAACAGATCTTTCGCGTCATCTTGAATCTGGTTCGAAATGCCCGTCAGGCGCTTGTGACAGCGGGTAAGCCGGGCCAGGTGATCATCTCGGGCGCTGAATTTCCCGACAGTTGGTGCATTGAAATCAGTGACACCGGCCCCGGCCTGCCGCCCAAAGCCCAGGAAAACCTGTTCACTCCGTTTCAGGGCGGCGTTCGTAAAGGCGGGTCCGGTCTGGGTCTGGCCATATCGCAGGAACTGGTGCGCGGACACGGCGGAGACCTTGTTCTGAAGGATACTGGCCCCGGGGGCACCACCTTCGAAATTCGCCTGCCTCGCGGCGACGGTACTTTTTGAAAGTTTTTTGAAGAATCGCCTTGCACGTGCTCTGAGGTGGGTCTACATAGCGCCTCACCAACGCGGACCGATAGCTCAGCTGGATAGAGTACTTGACTACGAATCAAGGGGTCGGGGGTTCGAATCCTCCTCGGTCCGCCACTTTTTCGCCCAAAAAAGTGGCATCGTTTGGAAAATCACGCAAAAACAATATGTTAGCCTTGGATTTCGCGATTAATAATTAGGCAATCCCGCAACATCTGAAATCCCGCAACATAGTCCGCAACAAATCCCGCAACAATTCCCTCAACATTTGTCTTCAGCGCGGCTTGCAGCCCAAAACACGCACGCACTAGTATGGCGTGATTTGTTTTCTAGGGATTCTGTTTATGGACGAGTTGCAAGCGAAACTGGCAAGGCTGTTTATGCCGTATGCTATGGACCGCGTGGAGGCTGTAGAAGCCGAAAATACCAAGTTCGTTCACTACACTAGTGCATTTGCCGCAACCCAAATCATAAAAAATGAAGAGGTTTGGCTACGCAATGCTCTAGTCATGAACGACTTTAGTGAGGTCCAACACGGCGAAATGTGCCTGGCTGAGAGTTGGAAAGACGAAGAAGTCGGTGGACGGCTAAGAACGCTGTTGAGTGAACTAGCGGATGACTTGGCAGATCGTCTTGCCGAGACGTTTGATTCTCACTCAACAGAAAGAACGGTGCAGAGTTTTCTCATGTCGGTTAGCGAGCACGGGAATCCAGATATTGCCGAGGAGAAATATGGGCGGTTGTCCATGTGGCGAGCATACGGTGGTGATACCAATGTCGCGCTCATTTTTAACAATTCGCCTTTCAGGTCTGAGGAAGTGAAACTCCAGGCATTTTCAAGCCCAGTTCTTTATGCAGACTACGATGGTTTTAAGGAAGAGTTCGTTAGGCTGGTTAAAGGATTGGAAGCAGAATTCGATCTGTTGAACGAGATTGGGCCTGATGAGGTCTTCAAACAGCTCTACTGGGCATTCCACATGGCATCTCTCTCAACAAAGCATCCTGGGTTTTCAGAAGAAAGAGAATGGCGTGTAATTTATTCGCCGACGCTTTTTGGCCGGTCGCCCATCATGAAGGAAGAAATCGAAACTATCGGTGGTGTTCCGCAAAAGGTCATCAAGTTGCCACTAAAGGCGGATGCCACCACCGGCTATTCTGGATATGCCGTCAAAGAAATCCTAGAGGAGATAATCGTGGGTCCAACAGAAACGAGTTGGCCAATTTATGAGTCACTGGCAATGTTGCTTGAGGAGAGCGGCGTGGATGACGCGTGGGGCAAAGTTCGGAGATCAGATATTCCCCTCAGAAGGTAAATGAAATTCCCGCAACAAATCCCGCAACATTTTTCGCGGTGAAATCGTATAAAATATTGAAAATAAACATATTTACAGAGGTAGCCGAATCCTCCTCGGTCCGCCACTTGGTGCTGAAAACATTGAATAAATTGCCGTCAACGTTTTCCTGCCCCTGATCTGCCACTAAAATCAAATCGCTTGCCGGTTCTTCCGCCCGAAACCAGATTGAGTCGGAATGTCGCACCCCACCCCCCGGCCTCACCCGGACGCAGCGCAGTTTTGTTTATTCCCCACGCTTACCAAGCGCGGGGTATCTGGACTTTTTGACTGTTGGGTCAGATTAGACGAGGGCGAAGTTTTGAGAGACGTATTATGACGTGCACATGATAGGACAGCAAAGAGCCCAAAGCGGACCAAGTGCAGCGACGAAGCGCTGGAGGCGAGGGTTACATGACCACGTTGTCTTACGCCATAGACTTAACCGCACAAATCCGAAGCTTCTTTTGATTTCTGGCGCCTCCGTTTAAACTGGCGCTGCGTGGAAGATAAATCAGGTTTTTCGGTTTGCTTCAGTAGAGGAAGGCTTCGAAGTGTTGAACCAAAAACTCAGCCCTACAATTTTTACTTCGCCATGGTGAAATCGAATGGAATTTGCAAAAACGACATCAAGGTCGGCAGAATTCGCTCTTGACCAAGCGAGGGGTCGCTCCGGCGGTGGCGAGTGCTAAAAGACTAAGGCACCGCCTATCCAGCCGTCACCCTCTGACAGTAGTCTCAAGCCCACTTGGTCGAGCGGCAAAAACGGCTTCCATCCTCGTCGAGGAACTTTGCCTCCCCCGCGGAAATCATCGAGTATGAAACCAGTTTGATGGAATGCCGTTTCGGGCGATGGGAAGGCTTGACGAAAAACGAGATCATAAGGCGGTTTCCTCTGGAATGGGACGCGCGCTGTTCTGACCGTTGGAACTATCCTGTGCCGGGCGGAGAATCCTATGCTGACGTACATAACCGGGTTTTTTCTTGGTATTCCGGCAAGTCGTTTGAGGGGGCTGTCATAGTTGTTGGCCGCGGCTTAACCCTGCGCGTGTTTCGAGGGATCTACTTGAACTTGTCCTCAGAAGTAGTTTTTGAATTGAATGAACCTCAAGATGGTTTCATCGAGTTGCGATGCGGACAATCAACCTGCGTTGAGCACTGAGGTGTCGATGTTTGGCGCTTAATCCCATAATATAGGATTTCCGCTGGCTTCAAGCCTAGAAAACAATTTCTGAATGTAAGGGTTAAGCCGTTTTTTCAGAGCAAAGTAGCTATCGACCTAAGTCTAGATAAACAGGAACGTATCAGTTCAAGGTAGCAACTCGCGAATTGATTTGTTCTCTTTAAGGTCGTTTTTTTAGGTCTTAGAGCAAGTCTTCCAGCTCTGGCTGTCTGAGTACTTTCGCAGCTCCTATCGGCGAAAACCAGTGCCTTTTTCTTTCGTGCCTTTCCTTCCAACGGCGCTTCACCTTATGGACGTAGAGCGGGTAAACGGTGGCCTTCACTGGGACACTGGTACCGTCGATAAAAGTCCTAGCGTACTCAAGCTTACCGATCGGCTTGCGAGAAATTGTACATTCCACCCCAGCTTCCTCCAACGCTTCTATTTCTGCCGCGCGCCAGTCTTGCTCGTCGACCATCGGCCAGCCCTTGGGCATGATCCAGCGTCCTGTGTCACGCGACGTGATAAGGAGCACCTTGAGGCGGTCGCCGAACAATTGCAGAGGCAATGCTGCGACTTGTTTTGTACGCTGAGGCACTATGCTTCTCGCCCTCCACAGCAGGTTGTAGTGATGATGGGACCGTTCCTTTCCGATTGTGACTGGTAGAAACACAAAAAAACGTAACCAATTAGCGACGCAGTATTCACTGGTTGTCGATATGCCACCCCATGCCTAAATCCGACAGATGCCTTTGAACCCGCCCAGGGTAGTCAGATACAATTGCATCCACGCGCAAGTCGATCATCCTGTCTATTTCTTCGTGCTCATTGACCGTCCAAACGGCAACACAAAGGCCCAGATCTTTTGCGCGCGCCACATTTTCAGCAGTTACATCAGCGTAGTACGGGCACCAAAGCGAACCGCCAGCTTGCTTGACCAAATTTGGAATTTCATCACGACGACCACGAAAGTCAGGGCAAACCGCTTTCGAGGAATCCTCTCCAACATCATCCGCGTTATCTGGAAGCTGTGTAAGGTAAGAAGACGGCATTTCAGGAGCTTGTCGCTGGCATTCCTCAAGAAGGCTCCAGTCAAAACTGTGCAGTACCGCGCGCGACGAAAGACCTTTGGCGCGGACTTCCTGTAGAACTCGCCCGACAAAGTTCTCCCTATGAAGCGGATCATGGGCCACGTCAGGATCCGACTTCAATTCGAGCATTAGATAGGCATCGCCGTATTTTGGTTCACTTACCAAATTGAGCACTTCCATCAGCCTTGGGACTCGAACGCCTTCCAATTGGGCCTGGTCTGGAAAGCGTTGGCCGTAAGCAGAATGCCCGTCTAACCGTCCAATGTCGAATTGCAGAATTTGTTCGAAAGTCAGTGATGAAACTTTCGGTTCCTCGCCGGTCAGAAACAGGCCATCTGCGCCGCGAAAGCTCGGGGCGTGCAGACGATGGTTATGGGTAATGACCGGAACATTATCGGCCGTCAGGACAACATCAAACTCAAGAAGTGGGACACCGATAGACAGCGAGAAATCAAAACCAATCATGCTGTTTTCAGGCAAAACCCCTCTTGCCCCTCGATGGCCCACGACCCGGATCAGGTTTTCTCCTCCACTGAAGGCTTCGACCTGCGGAAACGCCATTAGCTGCCCAATCTTTTACCGGTTGATTGGTCAAACAGGTGCATGTGCTCGGAGGCGACCGAAAACCGCATATTCGGATGCCGGCCCTCGATCGGATGGACTCCCGGAAGGCTAATCGTGATCGCTCCGCCGACTCTCGCGAGTTGACCGTGCAACAGGGTGTTGGCTCCTAACGGTTCTGCCATCTGGATCGCCGATTCTAGCGGACCATTATCATCCAACAGCAGGTGCTCTGGGCGTATCCCCAGCTTCAACGCGGTATCAGGACCTGCAGATCGGCCGACCTCAATTTCACCGATCTTGATTGTCCCGCTTTCACGCTGGGCGTCAAACACATTCATCGCAGGGCTGCCAATGAACTGTGCAGCGAACAGAGTTCTCGGTGTTTCGTAGACCTCTAACGGCGTTCCAATCTGCTCGGCGATGCCACCATTCATCACGATCATCCTGTCGGCCATCGTCATGGCCTCGACCTGATCGTGGGTCACATAAAGCGCCGTGATCCCCAGCTTTTCCTGGAGTTCGCGAATTTCCAGACGCATCTGAACCCGCAGCTTGGCATCGAGGTTCGAAAGCGGCTCATCAAACAGGAAAACTGCTGGCTCGCGGACAATGGCCCGACCCATCGCCACCCTTTGACGCTGACCGCCTGAAAGTTGTCTGGGTTTGCGATCCAGCAAGGGTTCCAGCTGCAATAGCCTGGCGGCCTCGGTCACTTTCTGGTCAATCTGGGCCTTCGGCAACCCTGCGATTTTCAGGCCATATCCCATGTTCTGGCGCACGGACATATGTGGGTAGAGCGCATAGTTCTGGAACACCATCGCGATATCGCGATCCATCGGCTCTTTGTCATTGGCCCGTTCCTCTCCAATCCGGATTTCGCCGGATGTCACGGTTTCCAGGCCGGCAACCATCCGCAAGAGCGTGGACTTCCCGCAGCCCGAAGGGCCAACGATTACGATGAACTCACCGTCCGCGATATCTATGTCGATGCCGTGGATAACGTCCGTCGGGCCAAAGCTCTTTTTGACATTCTCAAGGGTTACTGTTGCCATTTCCTATTTCTCGCTATCGACAAGGCCGCGGACAAAGAGCTTTTGCATCGACACCACCACGATGACCGGCGGGATCATCGCCAGAATCGAGGTCGCCATGATCACTGGCCATTCGGCCACATCATCACCAGATGGGAACATCTGTTTGATGCCCATTACGATGGTGTTCATTTCAGGATCGGTTGTGATCAGCAGCGGCCAGAGATACTGGTTCCAGCCATAGATGAACAGGATCACGAACAGCGCCGCGATATTGGTCCGGCTCATGGGTACCACGATATCGATGAAGAACCGCATCGGGCGGGCGCCGTCCACACGCGCGGCCTCGGCCAGTTCATCAGGGATCGTCAGAAAGAACTGGCGGAACAGGAAAGTCGCGGTGGCCGAGGCGATCAGGGGAAAGATCAGCCCGTAATAACTGTTGAGCATCCCGAACCCGGCCACAACCTCGAATGTCGGGACGATGCGCACCTCGACCGGCAGCATCAGGGTCAGGAAGATCAGCCAGAAGAATGTCGTGCGCCCCGGAAAGCGGAAATAGACAATTGCAAAGGCCGATAACAGTGAGATGATGATCTTGCCCACGGCGATACCAATCGCCATCACCAGACTGTTGAACAACATCGTGGCGACCGGGACATTCACACCAGAGAACAGGGCGGCCTTGTAGTTCACCCAAAACTGATCACCCGGCAGCAGGGGCATGGGGGGTGACACGATCTCGGGTTGGGTCACGGTGGATGCGACAAAGGCCAGCCAGATCGGGAAGAAGATGATCAGAACGCCAAGGATCATCAGGGCGTGGGTCAGCCAGATGCCGATCCCGCGGTTTTCGACCATTCCGTGTTGCTGGGCTGCCATCAGTAATGCACCCTTTTTTCCACGTATTTGAACTGGATGACGGTCAGCAGCCCCACAACAATCAGCAGGATGACGGATTGCGCCGAGGACGAGCCGAGATCCTGGCCGACGAACCCGTCAGAGAAGACTTTGTAGACCAGGATCGTCGTCGCTTGCTGCGGTCCGCCGCCGGTGATCGTGTGGATCACGCCAAAGGTTTCAAAGAAGGCGTAGACAACGTTTACGACCAGCAGGAAGAACGCGGTCGGGGACAACAGCGGCAAAACGATGGTGAAAAACCGGCGCCAGAAACGCGCACCATCAATGGCTGCGGCTTCGATCACCGACCTTGGCACCGATTGCAGGGCGGCGAAGAAAAACAGAAAGTTGTAACTGATACGCCCCCAGGCTGAGGCGACGACAACCAGACCCATGGCCTCGGCATCATTCAGGACGTGGTTCCAGTCATAGCCCAACTGGCTGAGATACCATGACACCACGCCAACGCGCGTGTTGAACATGAACAGCCACAGCACACCGGCAACGGCCGGGGCGACGGCGTAAGGCCAGATCAGCAGCGTTCGATAGACGCCCGAGCCTTTGATCAGGCGATCGGCAAGGACTGCCAAAAACAGGGCCGGGATCATCGAACATAAGGTGACAAGTGTCGAAAACACCGCAGTTGTCACGAAAGAGGCGCGGTAATACTTGTCGCTCAGCAGAAATTCAAAATTCCCAAGACCCACGAATTGTGACGACAGCCCAAAGGGGTCGGGTATGAACAGGGACTGCCAAACGGCCTGTCCGGCGGGGTAAAAGAAGAAAACGGCGGAAATGATGACTTGCGGTGCGATCAAAGCCAGCGGTAGTAGCCAGCCGCGAAAGGTGACGCGTTTTTCCATTCTGATGACCCGCCGAAGAAAGTGAATGCGGGCCCTGACGAGCCCGCACCGGATTGCGTGTTATTGGTTTGCGGATTCGAACCGGCGCAGCAAGGCGTCGCCGCGTTCTTTCGCGCTGTCCATCGCTTCCTGAGCGGTCTTTTCACCAGCCCAAACAGCCTCGAGCTCTTCGTCGATGATGCCTCGAATCTGATCAAACGATCCCAAACGCAGACCTTTCGAATTTGCAGTGGGCTCTTTCGCCGTCATCTGAATCACAGCGATATCAGTACCGGGGTTTTGCTCATAGAAACCTGCAGCTCGCGTAACATCGCCTGCGTCCGCCGTGATCGGCAGATAACCAGTATTCTGGTGCCACGAAGCCTGTACGCCCGACGATGATAAGAAGCTGAGGAATTCACCCACGCCCTTGTATGCTTCAGGATCGTGGCCTTCCATCACCCAAAGTGAAGCACCACCGATAATGGTGTTCTGCGGCTCGCTCACCAAGGCTTCCCAATAGGGCAGCGGGCGCACGTCGAACTTGAACTCAGCCTCGGAGCTGATACCGGCGTAACCGGCCGAGCTTTCCGTAAACAACGCGCATTCTCCAGCCCGGAAGTTTGCACCACCTTCGTTTCTACGCCCGGTGTAGATAAACTTGCCATCCTTGGCCCAGTCACCCATTGCCGTCAGATGTGCGACCTGCGCCGGACCGTTCAGCATCAGTTCAGTGTCCAGACCGGCAAAACCGTTGTCCTGCGATGCGAACGGAACGTCGTGATAGGCCGACAGGTTCTCGAGGTGAATCCAGCTCTGCCATGCAGTCACCAGCGGGCAGTCCTCGCCGCCGGCCTTCAGCTGTTCTAATACATCACCAACCTTTTCCCAGGTCGATAAATCCGTGTCCGGATCAACGCCCGCCGCTTCGAAGGCATCGCGATTGACCCACAGAACAGGCGTGGACGAATTGAAAGGCAGAGACAGCATCTGACCGTCTGTGGTCGTATAGTATCCTTTGACAGCCCCGATATATGCATCCGGATCAAAGGATGCGCCGCTTTCTGCCATCACTTCATAAACCGGTTTGATCGCACCTTCAGCCGACATCATCGTTGCCGTGCCCACCTCGAAGACCATCAAAATGTGGGGCTGCTCACCGGCACGGAAAGCCGCAATACCTGCGTTCAGAGTTTCCGAGTAGTTACCCTTGTGGCTTTCGACCACGACGAACTCGTCCTGGCTGGCGTTGAACTCTTCAACTTGCGCTTTAACAAGCTCACCCAGTCGGCCGGTGAAGGCGTGCCAGAACTGAACTTCAGTTTGCGCCATCGCCGCCACGGGGGACAACGCAGTAGTTACGGCGAGAGCGCCGAGAAATTGCTTATTCATGATTCCTCCCATGCATCAGTGTTGATGCTTCGTTGAATACCGACCGCAACGCGTAATCAGCACACATGACGATTTCACGACGTTAACGTCACAATTTTATAATTCAAGCATTTAATTTTTGAGAAAAACATAACATTACATTATAAACTTGCAATGCAAACAACGAACCAGGTTCAAAGCATGAGTCAAACTTTGAGGATCCGCCAACTGGAAGCGCTCATGGCAGTTTCTACAAATGGGTCGGTCACTGCTGCAGCTACGGATCTTGGGATAAGCCAGCCTGCGGTCAGCCGACTGCTTTCTGATCTGGAAAAATCGCTTGGCTTTCAACTTTTTGATCGCCGTGAAGGTCGCCTAGTGCCTTCGCAGGAAGTGCGTTATCTGCAACCCAGCGTTGAGCGTGTTTTGGAATTGATGAAGCAAATCTCGGATGTCAGTCAGGACATAACGAAACGCAAAGCGGGACACATCCGCATCGCATGTTTGCCTGGGTTCGCCACCAGTCACCTTCCCAACGTCATCGCCAAGTTTCTAGAAGATCGGCCAGGTGTAACAATGACGATCGAACCAGATAGACCGGAACGCATTCTCGAGTGGATGATCGGTGAGCAATATGATTTCGGAATCACAGACAGCTTTAACGGGCACCCGGCCGTCGAAAGTAGAGACATCGATGTCCGTACAGTTTGCGTGTTTCCTACCGGACATGAATTGGATGAACTCTCCGAGGTGTCACCTACGGACCTTGCGAATGCCAAGATTATTCACACAAGGCGCGACAGCGACTTTTTTGGACAACTTTCAAAAGCGTTTCAAAACGCCAACGTCAGACTCAATTCCCACATCGAAGTCAGGCAGTTCACAGCGGCTTGCGAATTGGCTGTAAAAGGTGTTGGGATTTCCGTGGTCAGCGAGTTGGATGCTGTCCAATATGCGGACGCCGGATTAAGCTACCGACCCTTCAAACCGCTCTTGTCACATACGCTTTCCCTTGTGCGTCCGGTTTTGAAGCAACCGTCATTGGTGACGCTAGAGTTCATCGAGCAGTTCCAACAGAGCCTAACCCCGTTCAAGGCAGGCAAACTCCATCACTGATTGTAGGGCGGCAAACGCCAATGTTCGCTGCCAGCAAGCCGTACATTTTCCATCTTCTTAGCTTGAAACCAATTCTTGAGTATTTGGAATAACCCCCGAGATCGATCTGGCATTGACAGCCAAAAACGTGGAAATACTCAGTAGTTTTTCAGTTGAGCTTGGATGATCTAACTTCTTATACCAGGACAGTCAAGCGACCGCTTTGTCCGCTTTTCGGATCTCCGCTCGTATTCGAGCTTCGTTCGCGCAGCGAAGGTCTCCTCTGACGGGCCGCACCGCAGCGACGGTGATCAAGGTCGAACGGCGTTTACGCTGGCGCTGTCCTGCACGTCTAAGTTAAGCACGTTGAAATTGACGCCAGCGTCAGAGGCTGCCGCATCCAGGGTGCCGCGCTTGGCGAGGTTTCGCATCGTAGCATAGACAGTATGGCCTGCTCGGGCAGCTTGCACGGCAATTTGAAAACCAAGGCCGGTCGACGTGCCGGTGATCAGAATGACTTTGGGCATAAGGGGAGCTCCGAATATCAAATGAATTGCTTGCGGCAACGATCCGATGTGTCAGGGCGAAGGTCAACAGCGGGACTTTAAGACGCCCAAAGCCTCATCGAAGGTATTCACATTCTCTTCTGCGCGTGCGGTCAGATGAGCGCCTTCCAAAAGGGCCAGAATCGCGCGGGCCTCCGAGATCGGATCGGTGATGCCGGTGATTGACTTGTCTTCTTGGCCAAGCTTCAGGATCTCTTCGATTTGGGCAACCATCATGGCGCGGAATTTCCGGATCTTTTGGATCACGTCATCCGACAAGCTCTCCCGGCTGCTGATCAGCGACACGCAGAGACACAGGGTTTTCCCGTCATTGAGTGCATCGCGATACAATGCGATCAGGGCCAGCAATTGCTCAGCCCCGCTTTTGTGTTCTACCCGAATTCGGTTGCACGCTGCCTGCAGGGTCTCATGATAGCGATCCATGAGAGCCGCCGACAGCGCCGCTTTGGTCGGGAAATGATAGTGGATCGACGCCTTGCGAATGCCCACTGCCTCGGCCAGATCGGCATAGCTGAACCCGTCAAATCCGCGCGCCCGTGCGGCGTGTTCGGCAACATCCAGAAGGGCAGTCTTGGTATCACTCGTCATACGTGCTCAAACCTTTTCCGTCATGATCAGGGCCAGCGCGTTGTCCGCAGCCTCCAGGGCGCCTTCGATATAGCCCCCGAACTGTGGCGCAACTTCGGTCCCGCCAAAGATTAGTCGACCATCCCACAGACGGGTCATTGCATGGGGCAGCCCGTATTGCGGATGAGCGTATAACGGCTGTTGATCCGCTTCGACAGAGGTAAACGGATCGAAGGCCCAATCTTTGACAAAGAGTGTCTTTGGCTCCGCGGCTTCAGCGCCGAACAGCCGGGACAGTTGCTCTTTAAGCGCCTGCCGCAGCCGTTTTTCGTTGCTGCGGACGCGGGGAGGCAAGCCGATAAAGCCGAACAACGCGTAAGGTCCGCCCTCGGCAGGGGATGCGTCGTGTATTTCCACCATCGGCCCCCTGCGGCTCATCACGTCACCGGACAGCCCGGCCGTGCGCCAGAACGGGGTATCATAGACAGCGATGGCTTTGGCCTGTCCGGCCATCCAAGTCGCGATCCCGGTCATCGCCGCTAAAGCTTCATCTGCTAATGCAGGTGAGAACGCGATCTTGCTCGCCACGCGAGGAGGGAGGGCCAGTGCGACTTCCCGAGCATGGATGACTTGCCCAGTTTGAGTGGTCGCGGTGATCACAGACGCAGACTTCTCTAACCCGACGATAGGCTCGGATAAGATAAGCCGCTTCTGCGGTATCTCAGCCGCCAACGCATCAATGAGGGCGCCCAGACCACCTTTCAGGCGATAAGACCCTTGCATCGAGGCAAACCCGCGATCGCGCTCGACCTGGCCTATCTCGTTTTCAAAGCTGAGCGCGCCTGTTGAATATTGCTCGAACCACTCGAGTCCGAGCCGCTTTGTTAACGCTGCAATACGCGGCTGCCCGGGCCAGAACCAGGCCGGACCCATGTCGAAATACCCACCCTCCAGCCTTTCCGTCAGGATACGTCCGCCCGGACGCCCCCGCGCTTCGACCAGCAGGTAGTCTTGGTTTTTTGCCTGTAGCTGTCGCGCAAGGCAGAGGCCAGAAAGACCTGCGCCAATGATCAGAGTTTGCGTCTGCACTGATCAGAACCCCTCAGATGCCGGGCGTATGTCCAGCTCATGGGTCCAGGTGGACTGCGGTTGGTGAACGATCTGCCAGTAGGCCTCGGCAATCTCGTCCGGTTTCATCATCTTCGACGGATCCAGCGAGTGCAAATCCCGCGAGCGCGGCGTATCGATGATCCCGTCCAGAACGACGTGCGAGACATGTACGCCAGCCTTTTGATATTCACGTGCCAGCGATTGTGTCAGCCCGCGCAGGGCGAACTTAGCCGACGCAAAAGCGGAAAACCGTGGGCCACCGCGCAGCGACGCCGTGGCCCCGGAAACGATAAGCGCGCCACCACCGCCGCGCACCATCGGTTGCAAAACACATTGCCCCAGCACGACCAGTGATTGCACCATTGATGTCCACGTTCTCTGGTAGTCCTCCAATGTGGTTTCGGGGAATGGCGCGATCACCAGCTCAGCCGTATTGTGTACCACGATCTTCGGCGGGCCATGCGCAGCGATCAATTCAGAAATCACTGGCGCAACCGCACTCGGATCGGACAGATCGACCTGATGAAACGGCGCGATCGTTTCCTGCGGCTGCGTACGTCCAAGTCCAATGGTCGTCATGCCACCTGCCTGAAACCGCGCGAGAAGGGACTGACCAAGGCCAGTCCCCGCACCGGCGACAATCGCCAGAGGTTTGTCAGAATTCATAGATCACACCGCTGGTGGTTGAGCAAAGGGCAGGTGGCCGGTTTTCATCCAGACCTTCGCCCCGTCCGGACCCGCAACTGCAGACAGCGCTTCGCCTTCGGGCAGGCGTAGCCAACCGTTCTTTTTCAGAACGTCATCGCCTGAGGTCAGCGATCCGCCAATCACCAACAGCTCGATACCACCTGGCGCATCCGAGGTAACCTCGGTGCCTGCATCAACATGGCTGTAAGTGACAACCTCGCGGTCATCCTTGTGCAGGGTCGCAGTGGCGACCCCGTTCACCGGTTCAGCCAGTTCGTCGGCCATGGTTTTGCGAAACTGATTGCGGTCATCCATGTCGAACTGCCAGAGTTTGACGAAAATCGTGCAGCCGGGTTCCGAGCCGGGCGTATGCCCGGTTGTGGGCGGATTGCGCACATAAGTGCCTTCCGGGAAATCGCCATGCTCATCCTGAAAGACGCCGTCCAGAACGATGAACTCTTCACCGCCTGTATGGGTGTGGGCCGAAAACTTGCTGCCGGGCGCATAACGCACAATGGTGGTGGCGCGGGCGACTTCGCCACCAATTCGATCCAGCATGCGCCGGTCCACACCCTTCATGGGCGAGGCCTGCCATTCTAGTTGATCAGAGTGAACAACGACACGCGAAGAGAAGTCCGAGTTGAGCTCCATGGGAGAGGTCCTTTCGACTTAAATGGCAGTTTTCGCTTAGGCGGCGATAGATGGACGGGCCGCCATCTTAGCGCGCCAAGCTTGCAGGTTGGTCAGGGTTTCAGGAATTTCAACTTTGGCAAAATCGGCGAATGCCAATCCTGCAAAGGCAGTGATATCAGCCACCGAGAATGCGTCTCCGGCCAAGTATTCATTTTCGGCGAGAACCGAGTCCAGATAGGCCATTGTGTTTCCGGCGATCTCTTTCTGCTTATTGCCCCATTCGGCGCATTGATAGGTTTCCAGATCGGGGCCCAGCCCAGGTGTAGCGTGGTGAAAATAAGTGCCTACTGCATTTAGCAGACCGTTTTCGGCGCGCAGGTTCATCATCGAGATTTGTGCGCGCTCTTTGGGGGTTTCGCCAGTCAGCGATGGGCCTTCGAATTCGGCGTCAATATACTCGGTAATCGCGTTGCACTGCGAAATATGCGAGCCGTCTTCCAGCTCCAGACAAGGCACCGCGGCGTCGGGGTTCTTGGCTTTGAACTCAGGCGTACGATGCTCGCCGCCCATCACATCCACAGGGATGAATTCAACTTTATCCGCCACGCCTTTTTCAGCCAGCGCAATACGAACACGGGCAGGGTTCGGGAACCCTTCGACATCATAAATCTTCATCTGATTACCTCCGTCGGGGTTTGCGTTTCGTGCTATCTACCTATCGATAGGTAGATAGCATTACAACCCTTTTTTACCCTCCTTAACAAATGTTCTAATTCAATATGTTAAGATGCTCTCACTGATTTGGTTTGGTGCTGGTTCACTTTGTAACACCGAACTCAGCAAGAACAGATTCGGTATCTGCGCCATAAGCAGGGGCAATAAATTGTATCGTGCCAGAAGTTTTCGAGAACCGGGCCACAGCATCTGCCTGCCGCGGTCGGCCCGCCAATTGATGATCAAATTCCAACTGGGTTTTGTTCCTGCGGATATGCGGATGTCCAGGTATCTGCGCACGGGTCAGGGCTGGCCGACACCCATGTAGTTCCATCGGTTGTACAGCGTCTTTGACGAGCCCATAAACACCGCAGCGAAAGCGAACTTTGTCCGGATAGTGTTGAAAAATTCCGTTGATTGGTTTGCCTGTCGCTGATTCACTCGTTTTTGAGAGTGGAGGTGCGGTGATGATGGGACCGAGGCA